>PMLF01000348.1 GCA_003158755.1 Elusimicrobiota bacterium
CCTTGCGCTTGGCGGCAACAGTAGCCATGGCCGAAGGGGTGGTATTCGCCGGGAGGGGAACACTGTTCTGCACCAACGCCATGGCGTTTTGGAAAACGTCCCGGCGGCCGTTTGCCATTTCTTCCACCACGGGAACAGTTTTTTCCAAGAATTCCCGGCAAGACGTGCCCGCCTTTTCAATGACCCGGGCGGTCCACATGGATTCCAGGAAGACCCACCAACGGCCCCCTTTCGTTCGAGACGCCAGAGACTCAACAGCGCGCCTGGTATCGGCGTCCATTCCAGTTTGCGGTTCAACGAAAAGGACGGCGGCATGGACCAGAACATTTTCCCTATCCACCGCCGCGAAAGGCTTCCGGACTCTGCCGACGATGGACCTCTGTCCTTCCCGCGCATTCACTTTCCGGATTTCCGCCGCCGCTTCAACGATGACCGCGAAAGCGCGATCTCGTTCCGCCGCCGGTTTTTCCTTCGCCTCAAGGACCTTTAACCCCTCGAGTATAATCCGATTCCTTTCGCCGGGGAGGTCAATATTCCACAAACATCCGGTATCGCCGAAGACGGTTTCATCCGCGAGCGCTTGGAACGGATTTTCTCGCCCGATTTCCAGGCGGACTCTTTTATGAAGGAGGTCTAAAGATCTCGCGAGGGTGAAAGATTCATCATCCAACCCTTCCCGCCAAGCCGCGGCGAAGGCGCGCCGCGATTCTTCGGAAGTCCCTTCCGTCCGGAGTTTCCTCACCGCGTTCGCCGCCGTCTTGGGAGATAAAACGGAGAGGATCCGTCCCGCCCGTTTCCGGTTCTCCGCCGCGACCTCTCCCTCGATGCCGGACGCCAAATCGGACAAGAACACCGCCGCGGCCTCGGGCCGTCCCTCCAACAATTTACCCAGAGCCTCGTCGACGGTAGCGGCCCCGCAAGCCTGCATTACCGGCGTTGCCGAACCATTTTTCATCACCTGACCGACGACGTCTTCCGCGGGAATGAGGAAAAGGCGGTCCGCGATCCACTTCCGTGTTTCCTCCTCCCCCATTCCGCTACCGACGACCTCCCCGATTTTTTTCCGCAGTTCATCATAAGCCATCATCCGAACGGGCCAAGGGACGCCTTCCATTCCCGCCACGGTTTTCCCCCGAGGCGTGACGCCCTCCGCGCCGATGGTGATNNTGACGCCCTCCGCGCCGATGGAAACGGGATTCTCGGCGTTCTTGGATCGGCTTATGTAAACGTCCACCGGGGCCAAACCGTTGGCTTCATCCGACGACAAAACAACGAAGTGGTCCATCAACGAGCCGATATTTTCATTAAACCCGGCGAAGAAGAGCGCCTCCGCCAACGGCAGATCGGTCTCAATCAGTCCTCGCAAAACGCCTAAAACCTCCTCCGAATCCGCCATGTGGCCCAGAATATTCGCCCACGTGCAACGGAAGAAAGAAAAATTCCGTTCATCTCCGGCGTCTTCCGCCGCGGCCTTGACCACGTGATAGACCTCAACGGCCGAGAGATGGTTCATCACCTGCGCCGANNGCCCGTCTCCAAATCGTCCAAAAGAAGTTTCGCCGCCTCCGAGGACTTCCCCTGTTTCACCAAATCCTCCATTTCTCCCGCCAAAATCTCCGACCGCTCCGCCTTGCTGGAGGTTTCCCGGTCGACCACGACCGGCTCCGGCGTTTCCGCCGCTGGAGGAGCGAGCGTCTCCATGTCGGATGGACCCTCCGGAATTCCCGCGCCGTCGCCGACCGGAACCGCGGCGGAGGAGGGCCCAGGACCCGTTTCCGAGGAAATAGTTTCCGCCGGAAGGTCGCCTATGGTCAGCGGAGCTTTGGGGTTCCAGATGTTCCACCACCGGTGTTCGCGCTCTTGGTATATCTTCGCCATGGGATAAATCGGGGCGAGGGCCACCACTACGGCGATCGTCAGGAAAACGGCGGAGTGAGCGGTGAAAAGCGCCCGCAGGGGAGGAAAATATAACGCCGCCAACTCCGCCGCGAGGTCCAAAGACAAACCGATGATTGCGCCGACCAATTCCCCCATCGCCACCGCGTCTTTGACCGTCTTCACGCCGATCCCAACGGCCTTCGGCGCATTGGGGCCATGCAGCGCCACAAGGACTCCCCGGCGCAAGCGGATGAACTTACCCTTCTCATACCACGGCGCGAAGACCACCTGCGTCCACCGGACCTTAAGATTATTCAAATCCTCGGGCACGATCCAAAATTCCGACCCTCGTGAAATCCCTTCTTTCTCGTAAGCGGCTTCCAATTCCCGTTTCATTTTCTTAAGCTGCCAGGCGTCCATACGGCTTTCCCCGGCGGGCAACGAAGCTATCTCTTTCATCGGCGCCCGGGCGAAGGCCTTCACCAGCCACTCCTCCGCCGCCGGATAAGTGGTTTTGAAAGTCAGCAAAAGAGACGGTTTGCCTCCCTTCGCCCCCGCCGGTTTCCCGACAGATAGAATCCCCCGGAGAATTTCCATCCCCGGCCCTTCCGAGACGATCGGACTTCCCAATTCCGCCGCCAATCCGCTGAAATATCCATTTCTTCCAGATCCTTCCGGTATTTCTTTTTCGGACAAGAAATCGCACGCCCGAAAAATATGGACATCCCGACCACCGACGTTTCCCTCTCGGATCGAAACGACCAGCTTATACCCTCCCGCCACATTGAATTCAACGAAGGAATGCCCCGCCTCCCGCTTTTCGGAACCATTCATCCCGTTGCTGATTTTTACGAGAAGCCGTAGGAAATTATCCCAGCTGTCCGGGCAATTCAACAATCCATCCTTCGCCCGCCCGGCGAACTCCAGGAGATATCCCTTTTCCCCCCAACCCGGAGGGAGAAATTGACCGGAGGAAAGGTCGGATTCGATCAAGGGTCTTTCCTGAACGACGGGACGGATTTCCTTTGGCTTGACGGGCGCGGCCGGAGGGATTTTCGGCAACGAAACAGACGCGGCGAGGATAGGTGGAACAACGGGCATTTTTGCCCGGGGAGTTGCGGGCGCTGCCGCGGCGGCGGGAGAATCCGAGATTCCCTTCCTCCGCAGGGCGATTTTATAAACGACGAACGTGGCCGCCGCGATCGTCGCCGCGCCCACCGTGATGAAGGACGCCTTCTTTACCCACGGTCGCCGCCAAAAAGGCCTCGGAACGAGCGGTTCATGATAAAAATCCGACGCCGAGAATATTCCCGGCAGGACCGCCGGTGGGACGCCTTTCGGTCGTTCCCGACGGATACCGTCCACGACCACCGAAATGTCATCGGGAGAAAGGAGGAACAACTGCCCGGCGATTTGCGCCCGGACGCGCATATGGGAAGCGCTGTCGACGACGACTTTGAAATCCGCCGGGTGGTCCTCAATGTAGGTGATGATTAGGTCGAGAGCCGTCGCGCAGCCCGGTTCATGGAACCGATCGATGAGAGAGAGCAGCGAGAGGCGGCGGAAGCGAGGTTCGGCGTTCCGCAGGGCGAAGAGGGCCGACGCGGCGTCCGGGGATCGACCCTTAGTCCCGTGGAAGGTGCCGGCCAATTCCTGTCTCAACCGCTCGCGGTTCCACTCGATCCGATTTTCTAATTTTTCTGAAATGGGACTTTCCTGGAAGGCCAAGTTCTCCCGGGCGAAATCCAGTGGATCGGACACCGCGGTGGACCACGGAACAACGGAGTCGCGGGCTCGATCCACCGCTAAATTATTTGTAGCGAATTGCCGAAGGAAAGATTCCCTCGAATATAGGAAGTTTCCGTAGGCCAGCGCCGCCACAGGCACCTTCTCCGACTCGTCCAAAACCAATCCGCCCCGCTCATCCAACCGAATTATTTTTTCAATCCGAACGGTGGGGACCAGGGCCGACCCCCCGTCCCAGAACGGCACGGCAACGGAATCGCCTTCCTCCCCCATCACCGTGAGGAATGAAATCTTAGGCCATTGTCTTTCATCGATCGTGACGTGGAAGACCAGCCCGCGCTCGGCGAAATAGGAACGAAGACCCCCTTCGCCGTAGACGAGCCGCTTCCACTTATCCTCCTCGGTCAAAGACAAGAAATCCTTCATCCGCCGCCGGAGGTCTTCCCCGCCCGCCTTCAAAACGGCGTCGTTCATCTTTGTAACGTCTTCCAGGGAGGCGGTCCGCCCCTTGGAATTGAATTCGAGAATGGCCCGAATCATTTCCCGGGTGTTTTCGTCCTTTTGAAACGCCAGAGGATCGAAAGGAATTTTAAACCGTACGGACGGCGCATCCGCCGGAGAGGAAGCGATCGCCAAAACGTTCGCACCCATAACAACGGGAAGACCCGCCGCAGCCGCCACCCCCTTGGGAACTAATTGAATGAA
The DNA here is from genome assembly GCA_003158755.1 of Elusimicrobiota bacterium. GTDB lineage: Bacteria > Elusimicrobiota > Elusimicrobia > FEN-1173 > FEN-1173 > FEN-1173. The sequence goes on from PMLF01000348.1 coordinate 4,330, forward strand.
CCGCCGCCGCGGGAGGTTGACGGTCTCCGGCACGTTTTCAGCGGCCCGGTTGGCGGTGTAATGATCCACCACGGCCACCACGGACAAACTCACGGTCAATACCGCCGCGACGAAAATCGCCCAAGGAGCGACGGAGACCGCCGACAAAACCAGCGCTGCGGAAAGTCCCCACGCGTCCCCCGCAATAGTAAGCCATCCTCCCAAACGCCAAACGCTCCACCAACCCAACGGCCGGACCCCGTCCGCCAGAGCTTCCCGCAAGTTCCGGTTTTTCAACAGCGATTCCACGAACCGCCCGACGAAATGCCCGCCCACGAACGTGATGCCGGTTCCCAATCCCATGGACCCCGCCAGGATCAAAACCAGACGGGACAAATTCACCAAGGAAGGATCCAGGCGGAAAATGATCAGTAACGCCGCCGCGCCGCCCAAAGCCAGGGAAATAAGCGTCTCCCGCTTCCAAGCGTTCCGGACCCATCGCGGATCTGCGAACCACGATCCCGCTTCTTCCTTCACCAACCTCAACCCGCGGAACTCCTGCGTTCGCACCCCCGCGGAGGCGGGCCCTTTTCCTGGGATGTCCGCCGCCTCGAACAAACGGCCTCCCCGTCCATTTCCATAAAGATCCCGCACCTTTTCCAGGTCGGCGGCCAAACCCTCCAACGTCCCGGACTTCGACCGCAAAGGATCGACGAGCCTCGTAAGGGCTTCCGCCGCCTGGGACGGGGAAAGATTCTCTTCGAGAAAAGCATAGAGGACATCCCTGCCGTCCCTGGAGATCCCGCGCCGCGCCAAGAACGAAGCGGCCAGCAGCACCGCCCTAGCCGGAACTTCGCCCGGGACGGGCCCTCTTAGCAAAGAAAGCCGGCGAGCTGCCGCGTCCAGGCGTTCGCGCGCCTCGGCTTCATTATTCGGTTCCGGAGCGTACATATAGGACCGCAACAGCCTCCGCCCCTTTTCCCCGCCCCGAGCGTCCCATCCGAAAACACCGACGAGCCGTTCCGCGGCCGAAACCCGCCGAATGGAATCATTCGGCGGGCTCCCTCGAAAAACCGACAATCCATCGTTGACGGCCAAGCACGCCGCGCGAAGGGAACGCCAGCCGGAAACGTCGCCTTTAGGAAGCCCGTCGAAATGAAGCCGCATTTCGGGATGAAAGGAAACGACGAGGGACGCTTCGCCGTCCCGCCGTTCGCCACCCGGCCTCAGGCGGCCCTCCGCGTCGGCCCAAAGGTCGAGGGAAAACGGCGCGATCTCGAGCCATTCCCCTTCGTCGAATTTACTCAGGAGATCTTTTTTCCGAAGGAGATATTTCAGCATCTCCGAAATATCCGCTTCGACGGCCTTCAATTCTTCGGGGCTGTAGGCCGCCTCCCTGAGGGAATCATCTCCTCGGGCCAGGAGGGCACGCTCGAAGTCCCTCTGAACAATTTTGAAATCCGCCGATAGAGCTTCGGGAATTGATTCGTCGCACTCATTGAATCGCCGCTCGAGATCATCGACGGCCTTTTCAAGTCCGGCCCGCTCCGACACACCGCTCAGCCCCGGCAAACTTTCCCGAACCCTCATGAAAAATACGTTAACAATTCCCTGGGCTTTGGAAAGCTCCCCCTCAATTCCCGCCTGGAGACGTTCGGCATCGGATTTATAGGCGCCCATGAGCCAATACTCGCGTTTGATGATGACGTTCCTTCGGTAAGTTCCGGAATAATCATCCACCAGACCGACGGCGTCTCCCTGCAAATCGCGGGATTCGGTAGATTTAGGGCGGAAAGGAAAGGAGTTCAACCGTTCGGCCCTTTTTCGAATGTCAAAGAGGGTCTTCCGTAATTCGACGTTGCGGGCGCACCATCGACCGTTTTTTTCCGTCTCGCCGGGGACCCATACCCTGGTCCCGTTCTTGGATTTCAAGTCACGGATTTCCACGGCGATGTCCTCCGCGCCTTTCAGGAGACGGAGCGAAAAGTGCCGGTGGGAGACGGCGAGCGAAGAGGCCTTATCAAATTTTTTCACCGGATTTTCTTCGTCGAAAACGATGATGGCTCCGGATTCATCGCGGCCAAGCGTGTAGGAATGTCCGGGCTTTAGAGTAAACTCGTCGTAAAATCCGGCCCCGTCCAGCCAAAAAGAAACGGCATTTCCCCACCGGCGAAAGACGAAGGAAACATCCCCCGCCGTCACCACCGCCCTTTCGATCTCGTCTCCGGAAATGGCCCGGGGAATGCCCGATGGCAGGGCCTCCCCGGGCAGGGCGGTCGTCTCCCCGGTCACCCAACGAATGGCGCGCCGGGCTTCCTCGAGCCGCCTCTTATATTTCGCGGGGAGATGGTCTCCGAAATCACTGGCCAAGGCCTCCGCCTTGCGCAAACCGAGGAAGGCAGAGGCGCCGCTGAAACGGCTCAAATCTCCTTCCAAAACGGAAAGGGCCTTGGAGAGGGGATCCAACATCGCTTGAACAGGACGAATGGTCGACGGCGCTTCCGGCGATTTGACGGCCAAAGCATTGTTTCTTTTCTGGACGATGATGACGGAGTTGCGGACGACGTGATGGATCAGGACCGAGACGAAAGGGACGACCAACAACAGCAGAGCCAAAATGGACGCCGAGGAAACATAGTGAACCAGCGCAACCGGCGGCGACAGGCCGACGACGCCGAGAACTCCCAAATAGGCTTTCCCCGCAATGGAAAAAATGAGCGAAAAGAACGCCGCGGGCAGCAGCGGCATGAAAAATCGGAAAGGATCGAAATACGCCGAGGAGAACTCGGAAACCTGCCTCGCCAACCGTCCCTCCGCCAGGACTTTCCCCGGGCCCCGTCCCGTGTGGACATACGCGTGGCCCGCCCGGAAGTACTCCCTCGCTCCGGTCAACGCTTCGTCGAATTGGGTGAACAAGGCCCCCAAACCGACCTTCGCCAAGGCCGTCCGAGAACCCCGCCGTGGCGAGAGGAAGGCGGCCCCCCACGAAAGCCAAATCGCCCAGCTCGCAATCGTCAACCGATGGAGGTTTTCTAAGGATTCTACCGTCGGTCCTACGAGTCCTCCCCACCACCACCGCCGAAGCGTCGCCAACCGTCCGTTCTCTGGGACCGCCGCGTAATGCCGCCCCGCCCAACTCCCCGGCTTCAACCCGAGGGGTTTGCCTTTGACCGCCGCCGCGGCGGGCGGCGCTTCATAGGGAAATATATATTGAGCGAAAACGGTGGCAACTTTCGACCCTTCCGATTCGAGGAAGTAGTATCCCATGAAACCCCAATCGCCGGGTCCCAGCTTTCTATCCAATTTGTCGAAATCGCTGACGGGAGAACTCCACAAATATAGGGGATCCTTGTGCATCTTGTAATCATCGCCGCCATAAACCCGTCGATTCGGGAGGCGCAACAATTCCTCATTGTCGGAATGGAATAGCGGCATGGAGAAATAGATGCCTCCGCCCTTCTTCGACCTCAATCGCTCCAACATCTGGATATGCCCGAGGCACGCATTTTCAAGCAAGGGGATGAACTTCTTGAAATATTCGGAAAATTCCACCCCGTTTTCTTTGAAGCGGGCGAAGCGCGATTTTTCCCGTTGCCAAGCCACGGGCTTGCCGGGCTCGTGGAGCCTCCTCAATTGGCGCTCCATCACCATTTGAACGGAAGCCATGAGGTCCGGAATCATGCCGATGGACACCGCCAGGGCCGCCTCGCCTTTGCCGACGGAATAGGGCCACGGCTCGACGGCGGCCTTTTCCCTGGGCGCCTTGACGAAATAGGCGCTCAACCGCTTTTCCGCCTCCTCCATTCTATCCGCGGTTTCCACGATGCGTTTGAGGCCGGCCGCCGTTTTCGCGGGGAGAAGGCTGAACCCGTCCAAAGGCTCCACGCGGATTTTCGTATGAGAACTCAATCCCCGATGCGTCAATGCATTCTCAACGGATTCCGGGTCCAGCGTCAAAACGACGATTTCGGTGAATTTCGAAGAACGAAGGAGCTCGTTGGGGATGAACTCCGCGTCCCAAGGAAACGGCAGGAACACCACCGCGGGACCTCTTAAATCAACGGGCAACCTGTCGATGCAGTGGACCAGAAGTCCTTGAACGGTCTTGAGATGCTCCTCATCGGTCCAACCCTTCTCGCGATGGGCCGCCTCCGCCCGGATCATGGATTTCCATTCCTTATCCCAATCCCCCCGCCATTCGTAGATTTTCCTGGACGTATCGAGGAAATCTGTCAACCGATTCCGCAATTTAGGAATATCTTTCTTCTCCAGCCAAACGGTGATTTCCCTTAACTTTATATCCTTCGATGTGTTTGATTCCCCGCTTTTGATCAACCAATAAACTTCTTTCACCATTATATCCGTCGGAGAAAGAACTCCGTTTTCAGACAAGATATCCCGCAGCACCGGCTCTCGCCAAGCTTCGTCTTTCGGAATCGGTGGATTTTTGGCATCCCTCGCATCCGCGTTCTTAAGCGCTTTCCTGAGAGCTTTTTGTTCTTTGCCCGACAGGCTTCCAATCACACTCTTAGTCATCGAATCCATTCGGCGTCCGATTTCCAATTCTTTCTCCAGCCGGGCGGCTTCCTCCGCGGCTTTCCGCTCGGCGGCCTCACGCTCGGCCTCGGCCTTCGCCAGCCGACGTTCTTTGGCCTCCTCCTCAGCCTTCGCCGGATCGCGGGCGAGCAGTGCGTCGATCACGGCGCTTTCATACAAGGGGGCCGCCGGCTTCAAGCGCTTCGACGGCCTCCTGAGTGAATCATACCCATGTTGAATTTCTTCCTTCGCTATGGAGGCCAATCCGTCGCCGACTTCCGCCGCCTCGTCGAAGTGCCGCGTCGCCCATTCTTCCATTCCGGTTTTGACGGCGGTTTGCAAAGTGGAAGACCGCAACTCATGGTAGAGGACCCAAAGAGTTTCGAAGGGCGGTATATTGCCACTGGAGAAGAAGGCTTTGACCCGGGCGGCCAAGGATATTTCCGTCGATTGCCACCGCGCCTTCCACTGGGAAAGATAGTCCAACAAGAACGCCCGTTGTTGTTTTGTGAGGAACTTTTCATCTCCGCCCGCGAAACGCGTGATAACTTTTCCCTGGTCCCATCCTTCGCCCTCGAACAGAGACATCAATTCCATCCAAGTCTCATAAAGGAACAAAGACGGCCTTTCGTAGGTCACTTTTTGGAGAGTACCGATGGCCGTTCTTAAATATACGGGATTCTCGGCGTTCCTAAGCGGCTTGAAAACAATGAGGTCGAAGGTGTTCAAAAGCTGCCCGTCATGGAGCAGAATCCACAAGAGGGAATCTTTCGGGAGATTGTTGAGGGGATTTGGAAGATATTTTTCCACAAAGGCCGAAACATCCCTGGACGGGGCCAAACCGTAAGGTCGCGCTTTTTCTTGAGCCCTCAATAGTTGATAATATTTTCCACCCTCCGCTCTGGTCATGAGGAGAGCGATCTCCTTCTTGTCGACGAGCGTTAAAAGCGTCACTCTTTTTTCCGCCGGAGAAAAGTAGAAGAATAACCGTTGATCGTCCATCTTAATCCTGAAGATTTTTTGCTCCCCTTGTCCGTAGGTTTTGTAAAAGTAATCCTTTTT
>PMLF01000043.1 GCA_003158755.1 Elusimicrobiota bacterium
CGCCCTCTCCCTAACCCTCCCCCGCACACGGGGGAGGGGAAAAATCCAAATAAACTATTACAACGCCGTGCGGACGATGAGGAACGTCCGCCGACCCGACCGGACTTTGACGTCGCGAAGGTCTTGGGTGGAGGCCTGGGCGCCGGCGGCGGTGTGGAAAGTCAGGTGCAGGTCGTGGTCACCCGCCGGAAGCGTCAGCCGCGCCACGGCGATCTTGTCCGGAAGCGTGGCCCAGGATCGCTTGTCGGCCACCTCCGTGGCGGTGGAAACCGTCTGCATCAGGGTCTTGACCAGCCAGCCCGCCCCTTCGCCTTTATTCTCTTGGACCTTGGCGGCGACTTTTTGCGTCAACACCCACTTGACCACCGCGCGGGCGATGGCCTTGGCGCGGTCCCGGATCATGCGGTCCTTTAAATTTTTCTCAGCGATGGCGCCGATGTCTTGGGCGACCGAGGCGGCGTGCTCGATGGAGGAATCGTCGGCTCTCACCGTGAGCCCGCGGATCGCGTACGGGGTGGTCTGGTAGGAGGGGAACGCCACCCGCACCATTTGGTCCGCCGCCACCGAGCGCAAGATCGCTTGGGCCTGATCCACCTGTTGGGCCGTTTCGCCGACGGGCCGTTGGGCTACTACCATGGGCCAGCCCTTGAAAACGCTGATCTCAAAAAATTCGTCCACTTTCCGGGGCGGGAGCCCTTGGTAGTCGAGGACCACCACTTCGCCGCTGTCTTTCGGCAGGGGCCCGGGGACGTCCCCTCCCCACGCCTTGCGGATGTCCGCGATCTGGTCGTCGAAGCCCAGGGCCTTGGCCGTCCGGAGAGCGTCCCGGACCAGTTCGGGCGGGGCGCCGACGCCGTAGTTCTTCCGGTAGTCCTCGTAGGCTTTCAAGGACTGGCGGTAGGAAATGCAGGCGTCGTTGGTTTCGCCCTGGTCCTCCTGGATCAGGCCCGCCAGGTAGCGGGCGAAGGCGTCCTCGGTGTAGATGTTTTTGTGGCCGTAGTCCGTCCTGAGCTTGGTCAGGAAAAAATCCACTTGACGGGTTTCCACCAGGGCGTCCGAGTCTTGACCCATCAGGAGATAGTTCAGGGCGCTGAAGAGGTTGACCTGGGCGCGCTCGAAGTCCTCTCCGTAATAGGGACGCAGGTTGTCGGAAACGAGGAAGGTTCCGGCCTCGGTCGTGACGCTCTTGGTGAAGAGCTCCGTGGCGAGGCGCTTGGCCTGATCGAAGGCGGCGTTGCTGTCGGCGTACTTGCCGGCGAGTTGGAGGAGGATGCCGCGGTCCAAATAATAGAGGAGGGCGTTCTTTTGGCCGTAGTTCTTAAGCTTGGCGCTTTCCACCAGGGCGGCGGCTTGGTCATATCGCCCCTCGGCTTCCAGCTTGTCGATGTGTTTGAGCAGGTCTCCCGGCGTGGCGCAGCCAAAGATCAAAATAACCAGCGCAAGACCCGGGAGTCGAAGGAAAGATCGGCGGCGGAACATGGAGCGCCTATTCGAATCCCGGGTCTCGCGGAGCTTAGGACCCTCGTCAAAATAACTTGCGCAAATTTGCCCGGGGGCTTTTGCCCTTGGACTGCGTTGCTCCTCGGTTACATNNTCGCGCCTTGCCCAAGGCCAAAATCCCCTCGGCCAAATTGCGCAAGTTATTCCGGCGAGGGTCCTTAGTTAAAACTTGTGGCCCCTATATTGGACGACCTTCTTGATCTTTTTCTGCCCGATCCAGGCTTCCTCGTTGGTAAGCATGTTGATGAGCTCGAGCTCGACTTGGTAGTACTTGACCTCTTGCTTGCCGGCCGCGTCGTTGATGGTGTTGATCTGGCCTTTCAGCATGAAGTCGGCGCCGTGCTCCTGGCCCATGGCCTTGGCGGTATGGAGCGAGGAGTTACTGGCTTGGTCGTTACGCTCGTCGCGTAACTCGTCCCGCTGGGACTTGGACGCCACGAACTTGACCCGTCCGGCGTTGAGCACTTCCCGTTCCAGGTCCTTCACGAAGGTCTCGGTGTTGATGTGCTCGTCGGACTTGTTGAGGATCGTGCCGACGATCACGCGGGGTTTTTCCTTCTTCTCGCCGGTGAACTCGTCGATCCAAGGGCGGGCGAGGCAGTCGCGGACCATCTCCTCGGCGGTCAGGCGCGAGTCGGTGTCGTTCCAGTTCCCGGACAGGTCGACGGTCTCGTTGACGTCGGTCCGGGTGATCTTGGGCGCCGAAGCGCAGGAAGCGAGGGTGGCGGCCAGAAAGCCGGCGGCCAGGAAACGCAGGGAAGCATGGGACATTTGAGAGAACCTCCTTAGAAAGGGTCGGTAGAGAGTGTAGATGAAACCCCCGCCTTTCCGCAAGGCCCGGGACTTTAGTACAATTCTTCCCATGAGTCAGGCCGAAAAATTTCTCAAGTCCATTCCCCTCTTCGAAAAGTGTGCCGACCAAGACCTTCAACGGTTGGCCCTGGGTCTGCGGTGGAGCACGCATAGGAAAGGCGAAACCCTTATTTTCCAAGGCGTGATCACCCACCAGATGTTCTTCATTTCTTCCGGAAGGGCCGCCGTCTTTTCCCGGAAAGACCGGGAGACTTGCAGGGTGGCCGACTTGGAAGCGGGGGATTACTTCGGCGAGATTTCGCTCCTCACCAACAAGGCCGCCACGGCCACCATCAAGGCGGACGCGGACGATACTCAAATTTATATTTTAGACCGGGACGTCATCATCGAGGCTCTGTCCCGGAACGCCGAAGCGATGGCGGACATCACCCGGAAGATCCGTGAGCGGAACCAAGGCCGGATGGATGCGTTTGAACCCAACGAGGAGCCCGCGGGAGCGACTGTTTGAAATAGCGCCCTACGAACGATTCCGACAAAGCACCCACCGTCAGATCGGCGGTGGGATTTTTTTTGCCCTGCCGCAAGAAGGGCGGGGAGTCCTGCGCCTACAATTTGCGTTGGGGATAAAAACAGCGATCAGCCATCAGCGGTCAGCTTTCAGCTAAAGCCAATGCGGTTCAATTAACGTTCAAAGGTGTCGTTGCGAGGAGCGAAGCGACGAAGCAACCGCATTAAAACGAGTCAAAGGCGATTGCTTCGTCACAAAAATCGTTCCTCGCAAGGACGGCGCTCCTTAATTGAACCGCATTACAGCTAAAGCGAACAACCAGAGTTGCTCCTTATGGGTCTTTGCTGACAGCTGGATGCTGAAAGCTGAAGGCTATTTTCAATCCAGCTCGAACCGTTCCCCGTAATGGGGAAGTTCCAGGCGGCCGATGCCTTGATTTTCCAAATGGGCCTTCAAGGCTTCCCGTTGCTCCTGGCCGCCGTGCACGAGGAAAATCTTTTCCGGCCGGGGGGAAAGGCCCTGGATGAACCAGTCCAGGTCGTCCTGGTCGGCGTGGGCGGAGAAGTGTTTCATCCGTTGGATCTGCGCGGCGACGTCGTGGGTCAACCCGAAGATGCGGACTTTCTTGGCTCCTTCGGCCAGTTGGCGGCCCAGGGTCCCTTGGGCCTGGTACCCCACGAACAGGATCGTCGTGTTCCCCTCCCCGACGAGGTTCCTCAAGTGGTGCAGGATGCGCCCCCCTTCGCACATTCCCGATCCGGCCATGATGATCTTCCTACCCGGCAAGTTCATGATCCTCTTGGATTCCTCGGACATCCGCACGTAGTGCACGGCCGGCCCTTCGAAGGGGTCGCCGTTCCGGCTGACGTACCGTCGGAAATCATCGGAGATGCTCAGGCTGTCCAGATGCTTTTGGAAGAGCCCGGTGATGTCGGTGGCCATGGGGCTGTCGACGTAGATGGGGATGGGCTTTATTTTCCCGCGGGCCATGAGTTTGCCCAACATATAGATCAATTCCTGGGCGCGCTCCAGGGCGAACGTGGGGATGAGGAGGGGGCCGTTCTCCTTTTCCGATCGGAGGATGATTTCCGTCAAGGCTTCCGCCACGCCGGTGATTTCGGGGTGCCGGCGTCCGCCGTAGGTGCTCTCGGTGAGCAGGTAGTCGACGTGATGGGGGATCTTGGGCGGGTTCATGATCAGGGCGTCCCTCCGTCCCAAGTCGCCGGTGAAGAGGACGTGCCGGGTGCGCTTCAAGGTCTTTAGGCTCAACCGCACCATGGCCGACCCCAGCACGTGCCCGGCGTTGTGGAGGGAGCCTTCCATCCCCTCCGCGACGGGGAAATGCTCGTCGTACGGATGGGGGACCAGAAACCCGAGGGTCTTTTCCGCGTCCGCCAGCGTGTAAAGAGGTTCGATCGTGACGCCTTCGTCGGCGTGGAGCTTGTTGAAGAACTTGGCGTCCTCTTCCTGGATGAGGGCCGAGTCCCTCAGCATGATGGACAGGAGGTCCGCGGTGGGCGCGGTGCAGTGGATGGCGCCCGAGAACCCCTGCTTGACGAGGAGCGGCAGGCCGCCCGAGTGGTCGATGTGGGCGTGGGAGAGCAGCACCGCCGAAATGCTCGCGGGCTCGGCCGGGAAGGTTCTGGATTTTTCCAGGGACTGGAGCCGATGTCCCTGGAAGAGGCCGCAGTCCAGTAGCACGCGCTTGTCGCCCAGTTCCACCAGGTGGCGCGAACCGGTCACTTCGTCCACGCCGCCGTGGAATTTGATGGAAAAAGTCAGGGGTGGGTTATCTGCCATGGGTCCTTCTTCCGCGGTTTTTATCCTATACAATAGTTTTCGTTCGGAAGTCGATAAACACAAGGGGGATTTATGCGGCCGTATTTATTGTCCGCCGTCTTGCTGGGGTTCAGTAACGTGTTCATGACGTTCGCCTGGTATGCGCACCTGAAAAACCTGGCGCACCGCCCCTGGTTCGTTGCGGCCTTCGCCAGCTGGGGCATCGCCTTCTTCGAGTATATGATCCAGGTCCCGGCCAACCGCATCGGGCATTCGGTCATGACCGTGGGCCAGCTCAAGATCCTGCAGGAGATTGTGACGCTGACGGTGTTCGTCCCCTTCTCCCTTTTCTACTTAAGGGAGAAGATGAACCTGGACTACCTCTGGGCGGGGGTGTGCCTTTTGGGGGCTGTCTTCTTTCTATTCCGTCGGAAATTACTGGGGATGTGACTCGGGAGGGCGGGTCCGCCGGTGCCGGAGGGTTTCGAAGACGGCGGGCAGGATCGAGATGAAAACGATGGCCAGGACCACGAGCGTGAAATTGTTCTTGACCAACGGCAGGTTGCCGAAAAAATAGCCCGCGAAGAGGCACGTCCCCACCCAAAGGACGCCGCCCGCGGCGTTGTAGGCCATGAAAGGGCTCCACGTCATGGCGCCCACGCCCGCGACGAAGGGGGCGAAGGTTCGCACGACGGGGACGAACCGGGTGATGACGATGGTCTTGCCCCCGTATCTCTGGAAAAAAGCGTGGGCGCGGTCCAAATATTCCTTCTTCAGTATCCGCCCGTCGGGCCGCCGAAGGACCTTGGGCCCCATCCAGCGGCCGATGGAATAGTTGACGATGTTTCCCAGGACCGCGGCCGAGGTCAGCGCCGCGAACAGGATGCCGGTCGACAGGGACCCTTTGGCGGCAAACGCCCCCGCCGCGAACAGGAGGGAGTCCCCCGGAAGGTAAGGAGTGACCACCAAGCCCGTCTCGCAGAAAATGACCACAAATAGGATGAGGTACGTCCAGGCGTCGTAGCGCTGGATGACGGCGCTTAAGTAAACGTCGATGTGGAGGAAGACTCGGGCGATTTCAAACAGAGCGGTCATGGCGGGGATTCTATCAATCGGGGAGAAGGTCCAACAGTTTCCGTGTCAGGGAGGAGATGGCCATCCCGCGGATGCGGTCCGCCGAAAACCATCGGGTTCCGCTTTCGGACGATGTTTCGCCGAGCCAGGGGTGGAGGAGGATTTCCCGGTGGGACAAGGTATGGGCCACGGGGGGGAGCCTCCGCTTCAACCTCACCGGAGTTTTCAAGAGGTCTCCCAAAGAGAGCTCCACCTCGGCGGACGAGGCGTTCGACGGTCGCTCGACGGCGGGGAACTCCCACAATCCGGAGTACAGTCCCCGGGGCGGACGGCGGAGGAGCGCCCATCGTCCGCCGCAGCGAATCAGCCCCGCGTGCAGAATCATATTCTTCTTCGATCCCTTCCGCCCCGAGGTCGGCAATTCCTCTTCCCGTCCGCGGCGGCGGGCCCAGCAGAGGCGCCGGAACGGGCACGCCGGGCAGTCCGGTTTCGACGGGCGGCAGACCGTTGCGCCCAAGTCCATGAGGGCCGAGTTGTAGCGGCGCGCGCCCCGGGGCGGCGTCAGCGTTCGGGCGAGGGCCCAAATTGTTTTCAGAGTCGCGGGATCTTTCACGTCGCCGGTGATCCCGTAGATGCGGGACAGCACCCGGATCACGTTTCCGTCCACCAGGGCTTCGGGAGCGTCGTGGGCGAAAGAAAGCAAGGCCCCGGCGGTGTAGGGTCCGACGCCGGGGAGGCTCTCGACGGCTTCCCGGGATCGAGGTATCATTCCTCCGTGCTCGTCCCGGATCGCCCGCGCCGCCGCGCGCAGGTTCCTCGCCCGGGCGTAGTAGCCGAGGCCCGACCACTCCTCCAGCACCCGTTCCTCCTTCGCCTCGGCGAGGGATTCAAGGGTCGGGAATGATTTCAGGAAACGGTGGAAACGGGGAATGACCGTCGAGACGCCGGTCTGCTGCAGCATGAATTCCGAGACGAGCACGCGGTAGGGATCGAAACGCCCCCGCCACGGCAGACCATGCCGGCCTCGGCGATCGTACCAAGAGAGAATGGACCTTCGGAAACGGAGGGGCGTCGGACTCATGGGGCAGGGATTTTAACTTTATGAATGGTGAGTAGGTCTGGAAAAATGATGAATTACCCGTATCCTTGAATGAGAGTGAATTCCTTGGGGGAGACAACCGTGGCTCGAAAATCCCGGGTCTGGACCGGAGTCCTTTTTGGTTTACTATTGATCGTGCCCTCCTTCGTTTCGGCCGGAGCGGCGCGAATCGTCGTCGTCCGATCGAGCGCTTTGTCGGTCTACGATGACGGAGTGCGCGGTTTTCAAGACGCCATGGCGGGTTCGAACGCCAGCATGAGCATGGAAACCCTGCCGGAAGACTCGTCCGTCGCCCAAGCTTTGCTGGATAGGATCGACGGAGAAAAACCTTCCCTCGTGGTGGCGTTCGGAGCCAAAGCCGCCCGGTTGGCCCGGGCCAGGTTCAAATCCGTCCCCGTCCTGTTTTGCATGGTCATCGACCCGGGGGAAGATTTGTCCTACGGCGGGATCTCCATGGAGTTGTCCCTCGCCGATTACGTGGACGGAATCCGACGCAGCCTGCCCGGCGTCAAGAAAGTCGGGTTGATCTTCAATCCCGCCCGTTCCTCGTCCCTGACCCAGGAAGCGAAGGCCTTGGAGTCCAAGGGGTTGATGGTGACCGTGACGGCGACGTCGGCCTCGGAGGTCGACGGCGCCCTTGACAACGTCAAGCGGAGGGCCGAATGCCTCCTGTTCATGCCCGACCCGGCTCTTTTTCCACCTCAAGCCTTCGGGGCTTTCCTGAACCAGGCCATTCAAAAAGGGGTGCCGGTGGTGGGGCTCTCGCCCTCGTTCGTGAAGGCGGGCGCCGTGGCCGCTTTCTTCGCCGATTTCCGGAACAACGGCGAGCTGGCGGCTCAGGCCGCGTCGAAAGTGCTCGGCGGCGAAAGCGTGCGGAATATCCCGGTCCAGCTCCCCACCAAAGTCGGCGCGAGCTTCAATCTCGCCGTCGCCCGGCACTTGAACTTGGCCGTCGACGGTGACGCCGTCAAGAACGCCATCGACGTCGTCCGATAACCCCCGCCTCCTTCCAAAAATTGTATTTTCAACCTCTGGAGTCCCTATTTTATTAGGAGGCGCGCGATGAGGCGATGGATTCTCGGCATGGCGGCGGCGACCTTGGCGGCCGCGGCGGCGGCGGACGTGACGGTGAAGCGGGTTTCGACGACGGACGGGCTCGGCGGCGCGGTCACCGTTCAAACCACCGAAGACCTGAAGGGGACGGACCGGCGGAGCGACTCCACGACGACGTTCGGCAACGGCCTGATGAACAAGATGGCCGGCGGCCCCCGGTACCAAATCGTCCGCGTCGCCGACGACCAGGTCCTCGACCTGAACCCGGCGAAGAAGACCTATCGACAAGAGACGATCTCGGAAATGGGACGGCAGATGGAGAAGGCCCGTTCGTCGGCGGGTCGCGGGAAGGACGCGAAACCTACGCATCGGGTAACCCGTTCCTCGATAAAAGTGGAGCCGACGGGAGAGAAGAAGACCGTCAACGGGTTTCCGTGCTCCAGGGTCCGCCTGACGATGATCATGGAAGTCGAAAACATCGAAACCCATGAGAAGAGCGAGATGCGCCTGGTGTCCGACAATTGGAACGCCCCCGAAACCGGCGCCTTCAAGGCTTTGCGGGAGGCCGAGGCCGAATACGGGAAGGCCTTCGCCAAGAAGATGGGGTTGGACCTTTCTTCGCAGGATGCCGATCCGTGGGGAGCCGGCATGGCGGCCATGATGGGTCTCTCCGGGGACGAGGTGAAGGCCAAGGCCGGGGAAATGAAAAAAGAGCTCGCCAAGATGAAGGGCGTCCCGGTCATCACGGACATCGCCTGGTACAGCAAGCGGGAAGGGGCCGCCAAACCGAAGGGGACTCCGCCCTCCGCCAAGGCCGACGAAGACTCCGGCGCGCCGAACCTTTCGGGCGGGGCGGGCGGGTTTGCGTCCGGTCTGGCCGCCCGGATGATGAAAAATAATATGCAAGCCTCGGCGGACAAGTCCCGGGCCTCCTCCGAGGCCAGGGCCTCGGGCGAGGAGCCCCTTTTCAAGAGCCGGATCGAGGTTAAGGAGGTCAAGACCGGCCCCGTGGACGATTCCCGGTTCCAAGTCCCGTCCGCCTACAAGCTGGAAAAATAGGCGGAGAGGGGCAATGCCAATTAGAATAGGATCGTCACCCCGGCGGAAGCCGGGGTCCAGGCAGTAATACCGGGTTTTAAGAAATCGTTTCACATCCTGGATACCGGCGTTCGCCGGTATGACGGCTTAACTGAACGGCATTGGGAAGGGGTGTTCCGTTCTTTACCGATTACGGAAGGATCTCTTGACGACCGTTTTTCCTCTTTATTAAAATTTTGACCGACATCGGAACCTTTCCATCATGATCGACGTACAAAACCTCGTCAAAGATTACGGATCGACCCGAGCGGTGGACGGGATCAGCTTCTCCGTCCAGCCCGGCGAAGTGGTCGGCCTCCTGGGCCCCAACGGCGCGGGGAAGAGCACGACGCTGAAGATCCTCGCGGGCGTGCTTCCGTCCGGGTCGGGCGCCGTGCGCCTCGGCGGCGCGGACATGGCCGACGACTCCCTGGCCGCCCGGCGCCGCCTGGGGTACCTCTCCGAATCCAATCCCCTTTACGAATCCCTGGGCGTTTGGGAGTGCCTGGAACTGGTGGCCGGCCTCCAAGGTTTGTCGGGTCCGGGCCTCAAAAAACGGCTGGCGTCGGCGGCCGAACGCTGCGGGTTGCTCCCCGTCGTCTCCAAGGACGTGGGAGAGCTCTCCAAGGGTTTCCGCCAGCGGCTGGGTTTGGCCCTGGCCATCCTGCACGACCCCGACATCCTGATCCTCGACGAGCCCACATCCTCTCTGGACCCGAACCAGCGCCAGGAGGTTCGGGACTTGATCGCGGCCCTCAAGCAGAAGAAGACCGTCCTCGTTTCCACCCACATCCTTCCCGAGGCCCAGGCCATGTGCGACCGGCTCCTGATCATCCACCGGGGCCGCATCGTCGCCCAAGGGACCGTGGCGGAGTTGGGGGGGCAGATGTCGGAGGAAAACGCTTTCTATGTCCGGCTGTCGGGCGGATCGTCGGCGGAGATGGAAGAACTCTTGAAGTCCGTCCCCTCGGTGACGAGCGTCGTCTTCGAGGGCGAGGCCGAGGCCGGCTGTCCCGGCTTCACCGTGAAATCCGCCGGGGACCCCCGCCGGGACCTTTTCGATCTGGCCGCCCAAAAACACTGGCCCTTGATGGAGCTCCATCGGGTCTCCGCCACTCTCGACGATATTTTCCGCCGTCTCACCGGAGGGCCGTCGTGAACCGGCGCGCGGCGTTCCTCGTGGCGTTGAAGGAGCTGAGGGAATCCCTCAACTCCCCCATGCCCTACGTTTTCTTCGGCGTTTTTTTTCTGATCGAAGGATGGTTCTTCACGGCGCCGCTCTTCCTCAACGGGCAGGCGGTGATGGACGATTTCTTCGCCGGCCTGCCCATGATCCTCGCTTTCTTCCTTCCCGCCTTCACGATGCGTCTCTTCGCCGAGGAGTACAAGACCGGAACCATCGAGTCCCTGTCCGTCCTTCCTCTGCGGGACGGGGAGATCGTCCTCGGGAAATATCTATCCGCCCTCGCCGCCTGGGGGCTGATGCTGGCGGCGTCCCTCCTATATGTGTTCCTCTTGGTCTTGTTGGGCTCGCCCGACTTCGGCTGCATCGCGGCCGCCTATCTCGGAGCAATCCTCCTGGGAGCTTTCTATGCCTCGGCGGGACTCTTCGCCAGTTCCCTCACCCGCAGCCAGGTGGTGGGGTTCCTCACGGGGTTCCTGTTCTGCTTCTTCTTTTTCCTCATCGGAAAAGCCGCCCAATTCACGCCCGGCTGGCCGGGGGCGTTGATGACCTTCCTGGGAGTGGATTCCCACCTTTCTTCCTTTTGGCGAGGCGTGGTGGACAGCCGGGACGTGCTCTATTTCCTATCGGGGACGGTCCTTTTCCTGGCGGGGACTCTGGCCTCTTTTAACAGTCGTCGGTGGCGGTCCTCATGAAGATGAACCGGGTGTGGAACCTGTTTTCCGGACGGAAAACGCGCTTGGGGGCCCTTTCGGGCGGAGGCGTCGGGCTGCTGGCGGCGGGGTTGATCCTGGCGAACCTCCTGTCCCAGCATTTCTTTTTGCGGCTCGATTGGACCCAAGGCGGCCGCTATTCCCTGTCCCGGGCCAGCAAGAAGCTCGTGCGGAATTTGCCGGACCCGGTGATTTTCCGGGCCTACATTTCCGGAGGCTTGCCCCAGCCGTACGAGTCCAACGCCCGGTACCTCGTCGACCTCCTCGGAGAATACCGCGCCGCGGCGGGGAGCAAGGTCCGGGTGGAGGCGCGGGACCCCGAATCTTCTCCGAAGACGAAAGAGGACGCCCAGCGGGCGGGGGTGGCGCCCATCCGCATCACTCAAATGGCGTCGGACCAGTTCCAGATCCGCGAGGGGTTCCTGGGTTTGGCGATTTTTTATCAGGACAAACAGGAAGTCATGCCGTTCATCAAGGACGCCGACGGCCTGGAGTACGAGATCACCTCCCGCCTCCGCAAAATGAGCCGGACGGAACGGAAGGTGTTGGGCCTGGTGACCGGCCACGGCGAGACCTCTCCCGGTCAACTCCGGGAGGGCGTCGGCGCCAAGCTTTTCGACGCTTTCCAAGTGACGACCGTCGAGTTAAGCACGCGGACCTCGGCTTCGCCGGACGTCCTGTTCGTCGTCAACCCGCAGCGGAAGTTCTCCGACTCCGAACTGGATATTTTGGACGCCCGCGTTTCCTCCGGCACGCCGGCGGCGTTCTTCCTCGGCAAGAAGGCGGTCAACCTTCAAAATTTCCGCGCCCTTCCCTACTCCACGGGGTTGGACGATTTCCTGGCCCACTACGGCGTGCGCGTCGGCGACGATTTCGTCCTGGACGCCCAATGCCAGCAGGTGTCCATTCAATCCCGCCAAGGCGGATATACCGTCTCCAACATCATCAACTACCCTCTTTTCATCCTGAGCCGGCCCGACGGCGGGCACCCATTGACCAAATCCTTGGAAGCGTTGGCGTTCCCGTTCGCCCATTCCCTGATTCCGACTGGGGCTCCGGGGATGACCGTCACCGGGCTTGCCAAGTCCTCTCCCCATAGTTGGATGGCCGTGGACCTGGAATCCGTGGACCCCTTTTCCATCCGCGGCCCCGCCCCGACGGACCCGAGAGGGCCCTTCCTCCTGGCGGCGGTGGTGGAAGGCTCCACCGTTTCCTTCCGCGATCCTTCCCGGACGGCCCGGGCGCGCCTGGCCGTGGTCGGCACGGGGGCCTTCGTCGAAGAAAACCTTCCGCTCACTCCCTCCAACGGCGATTTCCTGGTCAACCTGGCCGAGTGGATGGTCCAGGACAAAGACTTCCTTTCCATCCCCACCCGCGGGCCGGCGTTCCGTCCTTTGCGTCAAGCGCCCGTCCCCGTGCGGTGGATCGTCAAGGTGGGGGGGCATTTCCTGCCTCCCGTCGGTTTCGTTTTGTGGGGTCTGGTTCGATGGCGCCGCCGCCGGTCCCGCCGGTCCTTGATCCAAAAAGAATGGGAGGCCGCCGCCCGTGGTTCCTAAGTGGTTTAAAATATTGGCCGCCGTCGTAGGGACCTTGGCGGCGGTTTACGCGTTGACCTTGATCCCCCGGAGCGGCCGGCCCCGGACGTTTTCCGTTCCCGCGGATCCCGTCAAGCTGCGGGTGGAAAGCCCGTCGTCCAAATCGACGTTGGAGAAAAAGGGCGGGGTGTGGCGCGTGACGGACCCGGTGGATTGGCCCGCCGACGAGGGATCCGTCCTGCGGGTGTTGTCGGGATTGAAGGGGTTAATTTTGGAATCGGAGATCACTCGCCGTCCCGAAAGCTACGCTCAATACGAATTGGTTGAGGGGAAAGAAACACATCTCTCCGTATGGGAAAAGGGGGAGAAGTCCCCCGTTGAACTATTCCTTGGGAAAAACGCCGGTTTCACGGATCGGGCGTACGTCCGCGTCGGCAAGGACCCGGCGGTGTACATCGCCGCCGGAATGTCCCGGGAAGCCGCCGATTTCCCCGCGGTTCGCTGGCGGGACCGAAGCGTGATGGACCGGACGGACATCGTCCGCGTCCGGAGGACGGAAGGGGAAGGGTCCGTACACCTGGAAAAATCGTCCTCGTCCTGGACCGTGGATGGAAAACCGTCCGCTTGGGCTTCCTCTTGCGTCTCGACGATCCGATCGTTGACCGCCGATGATTTCGTGGACCCTCCCGCCGCCGCGGACTTGGCGAAATACGGCTTGGACAAGCCCGCCGTTTCTTTTGAAATTTCTTTTTCCTCCGGGACGCCGGTGACGCTGTCTTTGGGCATCGGTGATCCCCGGCCCATCCGCAAGGAAGGCGTCGAAACCCTTTTCCTCGTCCCCGCCAACCGCCTGGAACCCCTGGAAAAAGTCGTTCCCCCCGCCGGAAAATAGTTCTCCCGGTTTCCGCTCCGTCTTCCACTTCATCTATGTTTTTTAGTTGGGGGCGGGTCTAAGAGACTATCCAATAACCCGCAATACCGCTCATGCTGAGCTTGTCGAAGCATGGGCATCGTTGAGAAAGGTCGCTCACCCTTCGACAAGCTCAGGGTGAGCGTAGTTTTCTGGATAGACTCTTAGACCCTCCCCAGGGGAAGGGGTTGCTTTGATTTTTTGGGTTGGATCAGGAAGCGGCGGCGGGTTCTTCGCCGAGGTGGTGGCGGATGTCTTTGCCCAGGACCATGAAGATCACGTCTTCGGCGATGTTGGTGGCGTGGTCGGCCAGCCGCTCCAGATACCTCGCCACGCTGAACATGAGCACGATGGCGTCGAGGTGCTCGGGGTCGGTGCGGATGATGTGCTTGAGGTCCTCGATCAGCCCCTGATAGAGCATGTCGATCTCGTCGTCGGCAGCCAGGACCTGCCTCGCGGCGTGAACGTCCTGCCGCACGAGTGCATCGAGGACCTTCTCGAGGATGCTCCCGGTGCGATCGGACATCACGGCGAAGCCCTCCGGGACGGGAATGGGGTGCTCGTCGATCAGCGCCATCGCGCGTTCGCCGATGTTGGAAGCGAGGTCACCGATGCGCTCCAGTTCGCTGTTGATCTTGATGACGGCTACAAGAAAGCGCAGATCGCCGGCGACCGGCTGGTAGAGCGCCAGCAGCTTGAGGCACTCCTCTTCGACCTCGATCTCCTGCTGA
>PMLF01000083.1 GCA_003158755.1 Elusimicrobiota bacterium
AGATGCTCTTGCCTTTTGACGATACTGTTTTCTTGAGAAAGAACGTGGACATCCTATCGTTTTTCACGGACGAGCAGCTCCGCAAAGTCACGGCGGTCATCGACCGGCAGATCTATGATCCCGGAAAATTGGTGATCTTCCAGGGCGAGATCGGGCAGAACTTCTACATCATCAAGCGCGGGAAAGTCCAGGTGACGGCCCGCTCAGGCAAAGACAAGGTGGAGTTGGCCGAGCTGAAGGGAGGGGATTTCTTCGGTGAAATGTCCCTCTTGGACGAGATCCCCGTCGGCGCCACGGTGAAGGTGACCGAAGCCGATACGGAGATCCTCACCATCTCCCACGACGTTTTTCAAACGATGCTGAAAGACAACCCGCCCCTGGAAATGATGATCCGCCAGCGCATCAACGAGCGGCGCCTCCGACGGGAGCAGGCGATGAAAAAGGACACCCCTCCGGCTCCGGCCCCATGAAGAAAGATTGGTTGTTGAGCGCTTTCCTCGGACTCCTTTTCACCGCGGGCCTCGCCGCCTGCGCCTGGTATCAATTTCCCTTCACCGAATCCCTGGAAGGCAAGCTCTACGACCTCCGTCTCGCGGCCGTGACGCGGGGAGAGTCGTTGTCCGACCAGATCCGCCTAGTGGCGGTGGACGACGCTTCCATCAATCAAGTCGGCCGCTGGCCCTGGCCCCGGGGGTTGCAGGGCGAACTGATCCGACGCATCGCCTCCGGCGGGCCCAAGGTCATCGGCGTCAATATTTTCTGGGTGGAGCCGGAAGCGGCTCCGGGCATGGACGTCGTCAAGCAGCTCAAGGAAAAATATCTTGAGCTCTTGGATGGGAAAAAATCCGTCCTGCAAGCCGCGGCGAAAGACCGGCGCCTCCACGCGTCGACCCTGCCGGGAGATTTGAAGGAATTCGCCGCGATTTTCGATGAGGGCGCGGCGGCGTTGAACCAGGACGCGAAGCTGACCGACGTCCTCTCGGTGACGCCGCGGGTGGTCCTGCCTCTCCTCTTCTCCCAAACCAAGCCCTTGGCCGAGGAAGGGGACGAATCCCTGAACCGCATGCCGTACCGGATCAAGAAGGTTGCGGCGGGCGCGTTCGACGGCATCGTTCCCCCGGGCTACGCTCCGACCCTTCCCCTGGCGGAATTCTCGACGGATGTGTCCGGCATGGGTTTCAGCAATTTGACTCCGGACGCGGACGGCTCGGTTAGGGCCCAGCCCGTGGCCTTCCTATATAGAGGCGTCGCGTTCCCCGCCCTGCCCGTGGAAATGGCGCGGCTGGCGCGGGGTCTCGACGCGGACGCCGTCCGGCTTCAGCCGGGGCGCGCCCTCTTTTTGGGGAACAAAGCGATCCCCCTGGACCGGAAGAGCCGCTTGTTGATCCGCTACGCCGGGATCTTCAGCGCCGACGAGTCCCACACGGTCCACGCCGTCGACGTCCTCACCGACAAGATCGATCCCGTCAAAGATTTCAAGGACAAGATCGTCCTGGTGGCGCCCCGGGCCGCCGGGGTGGATCCGCTCTTCGTCACTCCCGCCTCTTCCCTGACTCCCAGCGCGGACGTCCAGTTGAACGTCCTCCAGAACCTCCTTAGCGACCGGTTCATCGTGCGGCCGGAGTGGGCTCCGATGGCGGAATTGGGGAGCCTGGCCTTCGTGGGCCTCATCGTCATGCTGTTGCTGCCGTTCCTCCGGGCGAAGGGCGGCGCGTTAGTCGCCCTCCTTTTGATGGCGGGTTTTGGCGGCGCGGGGTGGTACTTATTCATGGCCAAGGGCTGGTGGCTGAAGGTGTTCTATCCCATGGCGCTCCTCGCTTTGGACTACACCACCGTCACGCTCCGACGGTTCTTCTTCACCGAGAAGCGCAAAGAGCTCGTCGAGGCGGAAGGCATCGAGACCAACAAGATGCTTGGGCTCTCCTTCCAGGGCCAGGGCATGCTCGACATGGCGTTCGAGAAGTTCCGCCGCTGCCCGGTGGACGGTCCCATGAAGGAACTCCTCTACAATTTGGCGCTGGACTTCGAACGCAAACGGCAGTTCGGGAAGGCGTCGGCGGTCTACGAACACATCGCGACGACGGACCCGGGATACAAGGACGTGAAATCGAAGGTTCAATCTTCCAAGCAGGCCTCCGAGACGATGATCGTCGGGGGCGGCCTCGGCCGGACGAAGGAAGGGGGCGGGACCGTCGTGGTTCATGGGTCGGCGGTGAAGCCGACTCTGGGGCGTTACGAAATCGAGAAAGAATTGGGCCGTGGGGCCATGGGAATCGTTTACCTGGGAAAAGATCCCAAGATCAACCGGGCCGTCGCCATCAAGACACTCAAATTCGACGACGACCTGGACGCCGAAGCCATGAAGGAGTTCAAAACCCGGTTCTTCCGGGAGGCCGAGTCGGCGGGGACCTTGAACCACCCCAACATCGTCCGCATCTTCGACGCCGGCGAGGACAACGAGATTTCCTTCATCGCCATGGAACTCCTGGAGGGGGAAGACCTCAAGAAATACACCGACAAGAACAACCTCCTGCCGGTCCCCGTGGTCTTGGAATACGTCGCCCTCGTGGCCGACGCCTTGGACTACGCCCACGTCCACGGCGTCGTGCACCGGGACGTGAAGCCGGCCAACATCATGAGGCTCAAGGACGGTACCCTGCGCGTGACGGACTTCGGCATCGCCCGTATCACGGCTTCCTCTAAGACCTCGACGGGAACGGTGCTGGGCACTCCCAGCTACATGAGCCCGGAGCAGGTGGCGGGCCGCAAAGTGGACGGCCGGGCGGACCTATTTTCCCTTGGCGTCATGCTCTTCGAGATGTTGACCGGCGAGAAGCCTTTCGGGGGCGAGTCCATCGCTACATTGCTTTTCAAGATTTCCCATGAGCCGCACCCGGACCCGATCCTCATTGCGTCGGCGAGGGTGTCTCCAGCCGTAAAAGCGATCATCGATCGGGCGCTGGAGAAGAATCCCGACCAGCGCTACCAGAAGGGCGCCGACATGGCCCGGGACCTCCGCGAAGCGATGAAGAATCCGGCGGCTCTGCCGTCCCGCGAAGAGCCGAGCTCTGCGAGTCATGGCGGGGTGGTCCCCAAGCCGGTGCCACCGACGGCTCCTCCCATGGTTCCTCCGGCGCCGCGTCCCATGCCTCCGTTCGCGTCACCGGTGAACCCCGTCGATCGAACGGCGCCCGATCTTCCTCCATTGCCCCCGAGAACGCCGCCTCCCGCCGCTCCTCCGATGGCGCGTCCTCCTTCCGCTCCGGCGGGCGGTCCCGTTCCTCCACCGCCTCCGATGGCTCGGCCTGCCGCGCCTCCTCAGAGGCCGCCCTTGGTGCTTCCTCCCATGGCCGATTTTGGTTTTGAAATCCTTCCCGGCGCGCCCGCATTCCCGGCGACGCCTCCGGTATCCCCTGGTCCGGGGGCTGCGGCCCCCGCGCTTCCTCCGCCGGTTCCCGAACCCACTTTTGAGATCGTTCGGAATCCGCCCCCGGCTTTTCGGCCTCCGGCGAGGCCTCCCGTCGCTCCTCCGACGGAAGGCACCGTCCGTTTGCCTACCCCGCCTTTCGAGATCAAATCCACCGAACCGCCGGCGACGGGGTCGGAAGGGACTCAAAAACTATGAACCTCCAAACCGCCGGGCTCACCGATCCCGGGAAGATCCGAAAAAACAACGAGGACAGTTATTGGGTGGACGCCGACCTCGGCCTCCTCGTCGTGGCCGACGGCATGGGCGGCCACGCGGCGGGAGAGGTCGCGAGCGGGATGGCCGTGGAGGTGATCCGGGACCAGGTGGCCCAGGGTTTGAAGACCGGGCGCATTCCCGCCGTCGGCCAGAAGCCCATCCATTTGTCTTCCCGCGCCCACCTGTTGACCGCGGCGATCCACGTGGCCAACGAGATGATCTTCGCCGCGTCCGAGAAAAGGGCGGAGAGGATCGGCATGGGCACCACCGTCGTGGCCGCCCTGGTGGGCCCCAAATCCTTCGCCGTGGCCCACGTCGGAGACAGCCGGCTTTACCTGTACCGCGCGGGGAATTTGCGACAGATCACCCGGGACCATTCCCTGGTGGCCGAGCAGGTCGCCAAGGGTCTGTTGACGGCGGAGGAAGCGGAAAAGTCGGAACAAAAAAATATCCTCACCCGCGCCTTGGGTATCGCCTCGACGGTGGAAGTGGACTCGGACGAGTATCCCCTGAAGCCCGACGACCTTTTGTTGCTCTGTTCCGACGGCCTCTGCCGCATGGCGGAGGACGCCCTGATCGCCGGCGCCCTGGCCGGCTTGAACGATCCTTCGGAAATGTGCCACAATCTCATCCGTCTCGCCGTGGATCGAGGCGGCGGGGACAACGTGACCGTCGTCCTCGGATGGTTGTCGCGGTCGGGGTTCCTTGATAGGATTTTAGGGCGATTTTCCAAACGTTCGAACGGCAAGGGAGCGTGACGATCCCATGGCGACTCTGCAGCTCAAGTTCAACGCGGCCGTCATCAAAGTGATCTCCTTTTCAAAGAACGAAATGACCGTCGGGCGCAAACCCGACAACGACATCGTCATCGACAACCCCGCCGTTTCCGGCCACCACGCCCGCATCGTCAAGCAGGGCGGCGAGTACCTCCTGGAAGACCTGAACAGCACCAACGGAACTTTCCTTCGGGAGCGCAAGGTCCTGAAGGCCGCGCTGCGCGACAAAGACGAAATCAGCATCGCCAAGCACACCATCGTTTTTTTGAACGACCAAGAAGCGTCGGGCCCCGCCTCCTCGAAAGAGACCGTTTCCTCGGACGCCACCGTCGTCATCGCCGCTCCTTCCGCGGCGGCCTCGTCGCGTTCGGCCTCGGCGGCCAAACCCGCCGACGGGGTCGGCGCCCTCCGGGTGGTGGCGGGGGAAGCCAACGCGCCCGTTTTCAGCCTCCTGGGGCTCACCACCTACATCGGGAAATCCGACCAGGCCCAGATCCGGATCAAGGGTTTTTTCGCCCCCGACATGGCCGCCTGCATCGCCCGCAAACCGGAGGGGTACTTCATTAAGGTCCTTAAGGAAAAGTCCATCAAGATCAACGGTCGGGCGGTGACGGACCAATCGATATTGACGGTGGGGGATAAAATCGAGGTGGGAAACCTCACGCTCATGTTCTTCCAACAGGATGCCAATGCCCCTATTTCTGGATAAAATTAAAAAAACCTTGACAGAACGGGTGCTAACCTATATAAATATTCAGATTCGCCAGTCCAACGCCGAGCGGTTCTCCGGGAGGTCCGGAGACCTTCTCGGCGTTTGTTTATGGAGCGATAATAACGCATGGGCGCCCTAGATAAGCTGAAAAATTTAAACATTGAAAAGTTCCGCTTCAACAAGGCGAAAGATGCCTTGGGAGTGGACCTCGGCTCTACGTCCATTAAAATCATCCAGCTTAAGGGGTCTCCGGGAAAATACAGCCTGGCCCGCTGGGCCTACCTGCCGCTCCCCAACGCGGGTCCCGACGTCCCGGGTCCTGATCGGCGCACCCAGGCCATCAACCTTCTCAAAGACTACGTGGCCAAGCAGAAGAAGAGCGCTTCCCGCCATGCCGTTTTCTCCGTGTCGGGAAACTCCGTCATCGTCCGCTACGTCAAGTTCAACCGCATGTCCCGTCCGGACCTCGCCAAGATGATCTTCATCGAGGCGGAACCCTACATCCCCTTCGCGATCCCCGAGGTGAACCTGGACTTCCACATCTTGGGGGACGTCGTGGAAGAGGGCCAGCGCAAGATGGAAACGATCCTCGTGGCCGCCAAGAAGGAGATCATCCAAAGCCGCCTCGAGGTGATCCAGCAGGTGGGTCTTTCTCCCATCATGATCGACGTGGACGCCTTCGCCCTCGCCAACGCCTACGAAATCAACCGCAACCCCGCCGTGAAGGAAACGGTCCTGATCGTCCACATCGGGGCTTCGGTCACGACCATGGCCATCTTAGACCAGGGCGTGCCCAAGGTGGTGCGCGACGTGTTCATCGCGGGCAACACGTTGACGAAAGCCTTGCAGAGGAACTTCCAATGCGACGCCAAGCAGGCGGACGCCATGAAGGGCCGCGCCCAGCTTTTGGCCACGCCGGAGGAACGCGAGAAGGCCATGGCCGAAAACAACAAGGAAGTCCTCCAAATGTCGACGGTGATGTTGCCCGTCATGAAGGACCTCTTGGCGGAGGTCCAGCGGTCCCTGGATTTCTATCTCTCCCAGGGCGTGGACCGGCAGGTGACTCGGGTGCTGCTCTCCGGAGGCGGGGGACGGTTGGGGAACCTGACGGGGTACTTCGGCCACGAGCTCAAGATGCCCGTGGAAATGTTCGATCCCCTGGCGCGCATCGAGGGCGCCAACGTCGTCACGCCGGAACTCCGGCCTCTCTTCGCGGTGGCGGTGGGCTTGGCCGTCCGGCGCGACGGGGACGTCTCATGATACGGATCAACCTCCTCCCGCGCGAAATTTACATCGAGGACGCCCGGCGCCAGCTCAAGAGCATCGGCATCACCGTGGTTTTCGCGGTGATCGCCGTCATGCTGGGGATCTATTTGTGGCAGTTCAACGTCGAACGCAGGGAAGTGGCCCGGAACGTGGAGCTCAACACGGAGCTCAAGAAGTACCAGGCCATCGTGGACCAGGTCACCGAGTTGGAGCAGACGCGCAATTTGCTCCGGGCCCACCGCGACGTCATTCAGCAGCTCTTGATCGGGCGGTTGGTCTACCCTAAGTTTTTTGAGGATTTCACGGCGTTGTTGCCGTCGGAAATTTGGGTGAGCAACATCGGCACCTCCCTGGACCCCCAGGGGGTGATGTCCGTCACGGTCAGCGCCCAGTCCCTGTCCAATTTCGCCATCGCCGACTGGCTGACGAACCTCCAAAGCTCTCCGCTTTGTTCGGACGTAAAGTTGGGGACCATCAGCACCCAGGACCAAGGGGAAGGGAAGGCCCAGGTCCTCGGTTTCACCATCACGTTCCGTTATTTGAAAAAGGGACCCTAGACATGGCCGTCACCAAAGAACAGAAAAACATCGTCGCGGCGGTCTTCGGGATGCTGTTTTTCTCCTATTTATGGTGGAATTATTTGTTGTCGCCGGCGATGGACAAGATCAAGGTCACCCGCGAGGAGAACCAAAAGATCGAAGACAAAGTGGAAACGATGAAGCGCACCGCCGCGCGCTTGAGCGCCTTGGAAAAGGAGCGGGACGCCCTTGCGGCCGAGGTCAGCAAGGCCGAGAAGAAGCTCCCCAAGCAGAAGAACGTGGAAGAAGTCATCCGCATCCTCACCGAGCAGTCCCAGCGGGAGAAAGTGTATATCAACACCTTCACTCCGGAGGCGGAGCAACCCAAGAACTATTTCGTGGAGATCCCTTTCGGGATCTCCTACACCGCCAATTTTCATTCGCTCGCCCGGTTCCTGGCGGCGATGGGTCAGCAGGAGCGCATCATGGCGGCGCGGAACCTGACCATGACGTTCGGATCGAATCCGGGGAGAGGCCATACGATTTCAGGCAGTTTCACTTTGTTGGCCTACATTTTTAAAGGATAGCCGAATGAAAAGACGAAAGGCGAAATCCGTTATGGGGAAAAGGGCGGTTTCATCGGCGCTTTTTGCCGCTTGTTGCCTTTCCCTTTTCGTCTTAGGCGCTTCCATGGCGGAAGCCGCCGCGCCGGTGGTTTCGTCCTCCACGGCGGCGGCTCCCGAAGAGCCCACCTACGTCTATTCGGCCGCCTCCCGGGACCCCTTCGTGCCTCTCATCGGAGGTTCCCTCTCCATTCAGACGAGCGTCTCCTCTCCCGAAAAAGAACCGGGCCTTTTCAACCCTTCCACCATCGATCTCAAAGGTATCATCCGCACCCGGACGGGCCGTTGGGCCGTTTTGATGTCGAGCACCGGGGACCGGTTCCTCGTGGAGAATGGAAAGATCCGGGATTCCAAGAGAAAGCCGGTGCAGGGATACGTCGGCATCATCAAAGAGAAAAGCCTGGTCCTCATCGGACCCAACAACCAAGTCACCGAATTAAAGATGAAGCGGGACCAGGAAAAAGAAAAGGGAAAGACCAAGTAAGAGCCACTCTCAGTCCCCGGCCAATGGCCGGGGCGCGACCGTCAGGAGGCAGTGCCCATGGAAAAGTCCCGGGAAAATTTTCTGAAGCGATTCGGAGGTCGGAAGAAGCGCCGCTTGGGCGCTCTCGTGGCGGCGATCTTCGCCCTCCACTCATCGGCCGGACCTTTCGCCGAAGGGGTGGCGGTGGCGCCGGTCGTCGCGTCCACGGCGGCTTCCTTAAAGAGCGTGACCTACGAAAACAAGGTGCTGCGCATTCGTTTGGATCAGCCCGTTCCTTACCATGTTTTTTCCTTAAACCATCCTCAGCGCCTCGTCATCGAACTCCCCAACACCACGGTGGGGGACAAACCGTACGAGGCTCCTTTGCGCGACGACGTCTTGAAAAAGATCCGTTTCGCGCAATTCCAAACCGTCCCGAAGAAGATCTCCCGAGTGGTCCTGGAAGTAACCAAGCAAGTGCCGTTTGAATCGTCGCAGGAAGGCAACGATATCCTCTTCACGTTCGGGGTCAAAAAGGAAAAGTCGGCCGCCGTCCCGGCGGCCGCGGCGGCGCCCGTCGTGGAAGCGGCGTCCCCGGCCAAGCCGGTTCCGGAGGGGACGTCTCTGTCCGGAGAGGCGCAAGAAACCGTGGAATCCGCCGCGGTGGAGTCCAACACCCAAGGCGGGAAAAAGAAGTCCAAAGACCTTCTGAAATCGCTTCCCAAGAGCCTCGTCACCATTGATTTCGACGACGCCGATGTCGGCGACGTCCTCCGGGTGCTTTCGGAGATGAGCGGCCTCAACATCATCCACGCGTCCAACGTACGGGGGACGGTATCGGTCCATTTGGACCAGGTGCCCTTCAACGAGGCGTTCGAGACGATCCTGACCATGCAAGGGTTGGTCGCTCAGCAGATGGGCAGCAACATCCTCCGGATTTTGACTCCGGAAGAATTGAACGCCGATCGGGCGCGGGCGGTCGTCACCTATAAGACCTTCATATTGAATTACGCCAAAGCCTCCGAGATAATGCCCCTGTTGTCCACCGTGAAGATTTCTCCGACCGCCCAGGTGAAGGTCGACGACCGGGACAACGCCCTCATCGTCACCGATACCCCGGAAGGCATCGCTTCGGCGGAGCGCCTCATCTCCGAACTGGACATCCGGCCGCAGCAGGTACTCATCGAAGCCAAAATCGTCGAGGTGACCCTCGCCAACTCCCTCGACCTCGGAATCCGGTGGGAATACGCCGGACTCAATAGTTCGGCCGGCAAGACCGCGGCGATCGGCGTCCGCCAGACCAAGACGGCCCAGGACGCCAATCCGGGGTCGGTCGGTTTCGTCAACGGCGGTGGAAACTTGAGCAATCCGGCTCCCGGCGTTTCATCCGTCGGCGCGGGCAACGTGTCGGCCCTGACTCCCAGCGATCGCGGCACGGGGGTTACATTACCCAATACGAACCCTAACGCTTCGGCGTTTACCTTTGGGTTTATCAACAACACGGACCTCCTGACGGCGACCTTGAACGCCTTGGCCACGGAGGGCAAAACCAAAATCCTTTCTTCGCCGAAGATCATCACGCTCAACAACCAGGAGGCGAAGATCCAGGTCGGTTCCAAGCTGCCCTTCTCCACCGTCACCGTGGCTCAATCCGGCGTGACGACGCAAAACATCACCTTCGTGGACGTGGGCATCATGCTGGACGTGACTCCCATCATCAACAGCGACAACCGCGTGCGGCTCAAAGTCAAACCGGAAGTGAGCCTCCCCGGGCAGAACACGTCGGCGGGGCCCCAGATCCAGACCCGTAACGCCGAG
>PMLF01000190.1 GCA_003158755.1 Elusimicrobiota bacterium
AAAAGTTAAAAGGTAAAAGGAAAAAGTGAAGACGAAACTCCATTAAAAACGACAACCCCAACTTTTTCCTTTTTACTTTTACCTTTTGCCTTCTAAGACACTATATCAACCAGCGGCGGCATGGGACAATCGACGGCGGCGCTGAACACCCGCAACGTCTCCCATTCCTCGACGGTGACCCGCCCGTCCGCCCGAGCGCAGGCGGCGCAGGCGTCGATCAATTGTTTCCGCACGCTGAAATCCGACGCGTGGAGTTTTTCCAAGGCGGTCCGCACCGAATCGGGGTCCAGCTCGATTTCCGGCACAAGGGTTCCGCGCAGCCCCCCCTCGATGGCGTCCAATCCCCGTCGGAAAGCGGCCTCGGCCGCCTCCGGACGTCCGGGGTTTCCCTCGTAGGAAAGGAACGAAAGGACGACCATGGCCTCGCGGAGGACCGCCCGCACGGACCGGTAAAGGATATCCGGAGGACGGCCCGCCGGGGACAGGACGATCCCCAAAAATATTTCCATCAACAGTTCAAAGGGTTCGACGCGGTTGTCCTCGACGATCAAGGCGTGGACTCGGTCCAAGAACGCGTCCTTGGCCGCCGGAGGCATTCCCCGCAAAGCGGGCGCGGCCATCCCCGCCAAAGGCAGGCGCGCCCGGGACCCGAGGGGCGAAGCCAGGAGGAAGACCTCCGCCGCCGCCGAGGATTCCTCTCCCAACAACGCCGACTGACGCGTTCGAAGGTCCTCGCGGGAATCCAAGAGGAGGGAATAGACCACCGCGCGGGCGCCTTCGGCGGTCCGAAGCCGCTGTCGGAGCGCCTCCGGTACGTCCGCCAAAAATTGAGTCGCGGCGGCGAGGTGTTCGGCCGTGGGCTTTCCCACCGTATCCACGGCCTGCCGAGGCGCCGCGGACGAAGGAGCGAAAGACGCCGCGCCGTCCGTCGCGGTCGCCGTCGCCTTGGCCGCGGGGCGGATTTCTTCCCGCTGGACCCGATGCTCCAGTTCGGCGTTGGGATCGATGGCGCGGATGCGGTCGTTCAAGGGCGGATGAGTGGCGAACAAGGACGACACTCCCGACGCGAACAAGAGATGGCTCACCTCTTCCGCCCGGTGAGTGGAAAGGGTCGAACCTTCGCCGTCCCGAATCTTGATCAGGGCGCCGACGATCCCCGACGGATTGCGGGTGAACTGGACGGCGGAGGCGTCGGCGAGGTATTCCCTTTGGCGGGAGATGGCGCTCTTGATGAGCTGCGCGAAAAACACGCCGATGTAACCGATGGCGAGGAGACCCAGCCCGGAGAGAGCGATGACGGCGCCCCCGCCGGAATCTTTGTTGTTCCCGCTGGGGCGGCTCCGGCCCATGCCTTGGAGGATGCCCCTACCGACGAGGGCGATGACCAGGATCCCGCTCAGGAGCCCGATCAGCCGGAGGTTGAGGCGCATGTCGCCGTTGAAAATATGGCTGAACTCGTGGGCGACGACCCCCTGGAGTTCGTCCCGGGTGAGGACGTCCAAAGCGCCCCGGGAAACCGTCACCGCCGCCGTGGCGGGCGAGTATCCCGCCGCGAACGCGTTGATCCCGCGCTCCTCCGGAAGAACGTACACCGCCGGCACGGGCATCCCGGCGGCCAGGGCCATCTCTTCGACCACGTTCAGGAGGCGCCTCTCGCCCATATCCCGGGTGTCCGGCGGAACCAGCCGACCTCCGAGCATCTCGGCCACGGCCCCGCCTCCCGAAGATAGGGAAGACATTTTCCAAAGTGTGCTGACGACGATCACCGCCAACGTGGCGAGGGAGGTCCACAGGAGGATATGGAGATGCCCAGGGCTCATCCGAGCCGCGAGCAGATCGTTTAGGAGCCGCGGATTTTGGGATGAAATCGCGACGACGACCACCGCGTCCACCGCGAGCACGATCATCAGCACGGCGGCGGCGAAATAGATTGCCAGGATCCCGCTTTTCCGACGAGCCTTTTGCTGGTTCTCGAAAAAGTTCACAGGGGCACCCCCCACCATCGCGCCGCCAAGAGGCCCACGACCCACGTGACGCCCACCGCGGCGGCGATAATGGCGAGGTTCAAGGCCACCCGCCGCCACACTTTCATCCCGGTCAAAAAAGCCACGACGAAGGAAACCGCCACGATGGCCGCGCCCGCGGCCAGGACGATCCAAAGCAAACCCCGGGCGCCCAGGAAGAGGGGCGTGATCGGCACCGCCGCGCCCACGAAATAGCTGACCCCCACCAGCAACGCCGCCTTCAAGGGATGTCCCGGCGGAGGGTCCGGCGGCGACTTGGGTTCCAAGAACCGCCGCTTGGCGCCCTCCGAAGCGGCCACTTCCCCCTCGGACTCCATCGCCACGAAAGCCCCCGCCCCCATGGAAAGCGCCCCGGCCACGCCCACCAGCACCGACGCCAAAAGCACGTGGGCCGTATCGTGGAAAGCGGCCATGAACCCGCTCACCGAACCCAAAATTTCCACGCAGCCATCGTTGAATCCGAGGAAGATGCTGCTCACCTTCTCCGGGTCCATGCGTCGGGATTCCCCCGCCAGGACGATCGTATCCTCGTGGGACATTTCGTCCTCCAGAATCCCATGGACGGCGTCGCCCAGGGGCGTTCCCTTGGCCGCCTCCCACACGGTCAAATATTTCCGGATGCCGTGGACCTCGATGCCTTCCAGGACGAGTTGGATGACCCCGTCGCCGAACACTCGGTTTNNCCCCAATCCAAGCCTTCCTTCGGGCGATTGAAGAAGGAACGCCAAAATTCCATGTGGCGCGTCTCGATGGGAATCAACTGTTCCAGGACGAGCCGGAGCTCGGGAGAAGCCGCCGAGCGGAGAGTCTTATAAAGGGTGAGGTCGAAGAGTTCGTCCAAGACCAGCCCTTGGGCGAACGCGGGAGAAACGAGGTCCTCCGACGGAGAATCGCTCATGATTTATACCTCGCCGAACCCGGAGCGTCGTCCCTGGGAACCATTTGGGAGGGATCCATCCGCGCGGGAGGCAGGAAAGGCAGGAGGACGCGGAACAGCGCCCCTTTCCCCTTCCCTTCGCTTTCGACTTGGAGGTCCCCGCCGTGATTACGGACGATGCTCAGGGACACCGAAAGGCCGAGGCCCGTTCCNNGAACGGCTCGAAAATGTGGGGCAAGTGGTACGGATCAATGCCGGAACCGTTGTCTTGGAAAGACACCTCCACACCGTCCACTTTTTCCTCGGCGCCCGGCGGCGCGAAAGTGGCCAGGGAGGTGGCGACGGTCAAGACGCCGCCCGAGGCACTCATCGCGTGGACGGCGTTGGACGCCAGGTTCAAGAACACCTGCTGAAGTTGAGCGGCGTTTCCCGTCATGGGAGGGATGAGGGAGCTCAGGTTCTTGATCACCTGGATTCGCCGGTTCTGGAAGTCCGTCTCGCAGAGCTCCAGCGTCCCGTCAACGGCCTCGTGGAGGTCGTACTGGGCGAACCGGGTCTCCTTCTGCCGGGAGAAATCCAGGAGCGACCGCACGATGCGACGGCACCGGATGGCCGCCCGCTCGATCTTCTCGACGTTGGCCCGCCGGGGATCCTCGGCGGGAATCGTCTCCAATAAAATTTGGGCCTGGCCGAGGACTCCCGTCAGGGGGTTGTTGATCTCGTGGGCCACTCCCCCGGCCAACTGGCCTACGGCGCTCATCCGATGCATGTGAACCGTCTTCACCTCAAGGTCCCGGACGTTTTCGGCCATCCGATTGAAGGAACGCGCCAGGTCTCCGAACTCGTCGGCCGAGGAGAAATCGATTCGGTAATCGAACCGGCCCTGACCGAACGCCTCGGCACCCTCCTGCAACGCGACGAGGGCCTTGTGGAGGGAGCGAAACGTGCTCAACGCGAAGAGGAACCCAAGAAGGATCTGCCAGAAGATGAACCCGAACATAACCTTGGCCCCCCGGTCGACCACGGTGCGGAGGTTCCGCTGCCCCGCCCGAACCTTTTCCGAGTTGCTCATTTCGATATCGTAGACGTCGAGGGCCACGGCGTCTAGGATCCGCGCGGCCGCGGCCGTCCCGGCGGAACGGATCGACGGGGACGATTCTTTCAAGAACGATTCCAACTCGCCGTGCCGCTTCACCAAATCGAGGATGACCCTCGGTTCCGCCCACTCGAAAGCGGCCATTTCCTTGAAACGCACGGCCGAAACCTTGTTGAGGGAACTGAGCCGCTCCCATTCCTTGGGGTCGCCGGTTTGGCGGAAGATGGAAAGGGTGGATCGTTCGCGGGCGAGGAGGTTCTGCAGGCCCCGGACGTGGGAGAGTTTTTCCACTTCCAACAGGGAGTCGGAGAAACTGGCGACGATCTGGATGCCGCCCCACACGGTCAAAATCCCCACGCCCAGAACGCTCCCCATCATGAGGATGAAGAAGAGCGTCAGTTGGGTGCGCAGCCGCACGGCGAGGTCAGCGGGGAGCGGGTTCGGTCAATTCGATGCGGAGGAGTTTCCCGACGGCCCGCACGAGGTCCTTCGTGTCGAAGGGCTTGACCAGGTAGGCGTCGGCGCCGGCGTCGAGGGCGCCGATCTTGTCGTCCTCGCCCGCCCGGACCGAAAGAACGAGCACCGGCACCTTCGACCATTCGCGCAACCGGCGCACGACCTCGCCGCCCTCGAGGTCGGGCAGGCCCAGGTCGAGCAGGACCAGGTC
>PMLF01000027.1 GCA_003158755.1 Elusimicrobiota bacterium
GGGCGGGTCTAAGACCCGCCCCCGACAAAAGGGCTTCCAACGGGGGTTGGTCCACCCCTGAACGATGGAAAGAAAGTTAGTTGGTTAATTTGAACCGTCGCTGATGCCGGTTCAATAGAGATCCCGCGCGGAAAGGAGCACGACGTTTTCATAGGATAGAAGACCTTTAAAGTTCCCCTGGGCCGTGACGACCAATCGCACGAAAACCTGGCGGGAGGAGGAAGGGCCAACGATCATGATTTCCAGCCCCCCGGGGAAATCGGAGGCGCTCGAGTTGTAACCGTAAATCGGGACTTGGTGACTCTGGGGAAACCCGTTCCGGGAAACGCCGAACTTAAAACCGCCGCTGGCGGCCCCCGAAATGACTTGGATCATGTTGGCGGACCTAAGTTTCGGATCCGTGGCTGTTTGGATGACGTGTGTGGGCGCGGCGACGACGCCGCCGGTTGTGGAGAGCACGTAAAAAGCGCTGGCCGGAACGTCAGCGGAACTGTCCCAGGCGAATGTGACCCCGTATTGATTTCGGAGGGCGAGGGCGGTGCTGGAACTCCTGGCGGGCGTCATGAGGCTCAACTGCTGGTAATCCGCGTAAGGGATGCTGTGCCATTCCCACAATTCCAGGGAAGGCTTTCCGTTAACCACAACAGATGTATTTTCAGAAATAAAATAATAATTGAACATAAAGGAATCAACCCGCACGGTCGTGCCGACCGTTCCGACATTGGTTAACAGATTTGGGGCATAGGTACTGGCGAAACAGAGGCTATTCCCCACGGCGGAGGATACGAACACGGCGGAGTGAGTGGACAAAGCCATGCCGGGGTTGATGGTCGGCAGTTGCCCCCACCCCACCGGCGTCCGAGGAAGGGCCGGCAACTTGGCGAGGTAAGCGGCGCCGATCGTTGTGTTCTCAAAGAGACGGCGGCTCTCCCCTAAGCGATTTTGGATTCGGTTCAAAGCTTTCTGAGTTCCGGCGGGCAGGACCGAACCCGCTTCCAAGTTCGTGAAGCTCCGGCTAAGCAACGTGAAAAGAGGCGTGACCGCCGCCATGATGACGGCCATCACCGCCATGGTGATGACGAGTTCCACCATGGTGATCCCGCGCTCCCGAACGGAAGAGCGGCTAACGTCGGATAAATACATTTCGGGCGTGGAAGGCATAATGAAGTTGGCGCGAAGAACGATAGCATTCAATCCTCAAAAGATATTCGCCGGTGGGGAACGTGGCCGCCGGAACGTTCCAGGTAAAGGAGGAGGCGCCCGCCGGCACGCAAGCGGTGTCGTAGACGCCCGCTTGGGTAGCATGCGCCGTGTTGCTCGCGCAGACCCACTGGCTCCCGATCTGAACCTTGGCGTTATAGGTGAGGGGAGCCGTGCCCGTATAGCCCGGGGGGTAGCCCGATGTATAGAGAACCGGCGTCGCGGTGCTGGTCGTATCCCACCGTCCCCAAGCGGTCTCCCATTGGACGTTAATGTTGGTAGGATTCACGAATTCGTCCGTGGCCGTGGGGGAGTCGATCTGGACGTAGGGAACCTGAGGGAAATCCAATGGCGCCACTGCGGGTGAACCCATATCCATGAACCCTCTCACGAGACCCGCCAAGCACAGGTTACCGATCGCGGAGGGACCGAAATTTTCCTGGGAAGCCACACCGTTCACCACCAGCCCGGCGTTGGCACCGTTGAATTGCATGCGCCAGAGGCCGCTCGTGGTATACGACGAGCCGGCAATTATGGTCGGAGCGTCCGTGAGTTGATCGGGGTTATACCATTGCTCCACCAAAGTTGTCGTGGTCCTGAGTGCGGCGTAAATCGATTCGGATGTCCATGTGGCAGGTAACGCCGCAGCGGGAAAATTGGCAGCGGTAACTCCCGTCGTATAACAACGCATCGGCCAGTCTCCGGCGGCATAGCCGGTGGGGTTGAGAGTCGCCAAGAGCGGGACCTTGAAGTCATTCTGCAACACGGTTCCGGCGGGCTGAAGTGTCCCGGACGTATGCCTGCCCCAAATGAAAAACGTATTTGAAGTTTCACCCCCGTTCACGAAGGTGATCGCCCCAGATTGATAAGTGCCGCAGTTGACATCGGACATGAAGTTGGCCCCTTCGCTGTAAACACCTGTTTGGGCGACCCCTCCGGGGTTGTCTTTATAGGGCCGGCGGTAAAAATTTCCTGAGCCATCCAAAAGGTTTCCGTTGGCGGCCCACGTCGTGTATTGATCGTCCGGAAACATTTCCCCCAACCAATGAAGCCCCCACCAGGAATTGTCCGTCCGGGAGATGACGCGTTTTCCTCGATAGTCGGCTACGAATCCATTATCCTTAATATCGTTTAACCGCTTTACGGCGGAGGCGCCCGTCCGGCTCCAAGGGGTCTCCACCATGGCGGGCCCATTTGGAAGGCCGTTAATAGCGTCACCGCCGATCTCTCCACCATAACAAACGTATGTGGCCAAACCGCCGCTGATCGAGTTGAACACCGTGCGGGAGTCCAACTGCGCGTCACGAAGGAGCTGCATGAACCGAGGAACGTCCACGTTTTCCGTCCCGTTCCACTTGCTGACGAAACCATTTGCGCTCGTGTGCTTGTCGAAACCGGGCCACGTGGCGCTTCCGGAAAGGGCGACGCCGTTGTTGAAATACCAGTTGTAACCGTCGTCGTCCACCGTGTTGGCTATGCCGTCAACACCGTTCGATTTCACGTCGGCATAAGGCATGTGCCGGGGATCTCCCATGTATTGGTAGCGCTCAGATTCCGGAGGGAGGGAGCCCACCCACATATACGTCCTCGAAACGTTCACCGGAACGACCGACGTCGCGCTTGTGCCCAGCCTCGTTTCGATGATATAGGGGTCGCTGCCGGCGGCCAAAGCGCCGGCGGTAATGCGGATCACCCATCGGGCCGTGTTTTTGGGAACGGAAGCGGTATTGTCGGACAAAGTGCCGGGCACGGACCCTCCCGCGAAAACATCGGCGAAAAAGGTCGTATTCTGAACCAAACAAGGGATGTATTCCAATCCATAAAGCCGGTTGCCGACGGCAATCCCCCGGTTGGAACCGCCGTTTTTCCCGTGGAGCAAGGGACTTTGGAGGATTGTTAACGACGTCTGACCAGGAACGGTTGTGTCCAGCGTGTAATCGCCCGCCAATAAACTCGCGGCCGCCCAGTTATAATCTGAACCCGAGACCGTCCCGGTGCATTTCATAACCGAGATGTTGGCCGCGGCCAAAGTCGCCTTTATCGTGACGGTCACGGGGACCCATGCCGAATCCGGCAAACCGGCGGCCGTGGGAGAGGATGCGTAGGTATACACCCTCAAGCGCTCTTCCGCGCCGACGGGATAGTGAATATTTTCCGGATGGGTGACGGCGCGGGGAAAACCGTGATTAGACAAGGTCAACGCGGGATAGGCGATGGGATCCTTGGCCGGATCGGAATAGTTTCGCATGGGCGGCATGGGGAATATTTCACCATGCATGTTAACAATGATCGCGTTCCGGTAATCGTAGTTGCCTTCCGGCCCGGTGCCGGTCCCGAGACCCGTTCCGTTCGGATCGCTGGTCATCCGATCCAGAAAAAGCCGCCAACTAACATCGGGCTTGTTCCCAGCGGGGGAGGCATTATAGTGATCTGCGAACATTCTCACCTCATCCGGCGCCCGAACCGCATGATTGAACTGATCGGCCATGCTGTAGGGATAGGGGACAGAAGAAGCATTGTTGATCACTGTCCCGTCCACGTTCTCCCGGCAATTCATGACGGCCTGATCGTAATAATGGGATTGACTCCCCCCGGGATCGGGGAATGAAATGAGGCCGGGATAGTAATAGACGTTGGGCGAAGCGGAAGCGTCGGCGACGGTTGCGTCGTTTATGTAAGGGGTATAGAAAGGATCCCGTCCGTAGGCCAGCCGCGTGATTTTGTG
>PMLF01000210.1 GCA_003158755.1 Elusimicrobiota bacterium
GGTGCCAAAGCTTTTACAATCACCTTTCTTTGGACGAGCAAAGAAAAGTTGCCCGGGTCCAGGGCGGAGCGCCTGGCCAGGGTCCAGGGGGTGGAACCCCCTGGCAATGACTTAAAAGAAATATTAGTCGCTTTTATTTTGTCGACTCCCACTTCATTTCGTTGGCTTTCATGTCTGGGTGGGAAACGATCAGGTGCCACACCACCGCCTGCCAAGCCTCGGCATGGGGAGTGACGGTCTCGGGACTCTGGGTGGGGATCACCACGCAGGCGTCGGCCGCCTGGGCGGTGTAGCCGCCGTCGCGGCCCACGATGCCCGTCACCTTGGCGCCGACCTGCTTGGCGAGTTGGATGGCGTAGACGAGGTTCGCGCTGATCTTCTTCTCCACGTTCCCCCCGCCGACGGAGAAGACCAGGAGCCCGTCCGCCTTGTTGAGGCGGCTGCCCTTAAGCCAGTTGACGAAGGAAGTGTCCCAGCCGTCGTCGTTGACGCGGGCGGTGAGCTCCGACACGTTGTCTGTCGGCGCGTAAGCTTCCAGGCCGCAGATCTTGCGAAAGTCATTGACGGCGTGGCCGGCGTTCCCGGCGCTGCCGCCCACTCCCAAAATGAACAATCGCCCGCCGCCCGCGCGCACGCCGCGCAGGACTTCCACCATGCGGTCGATCTTGGCCGGGTCCAGGGCCCCGGCGATCTTTTTGACTTCTTCCAAGTACTTCACGGTATAGGACATGGGTTCACCTTGCCTGTATGAATTTTTCATAGGGGCGGGTCAAAAAATCGCCCCGATATTGGCTTCTTTTCTCAGGAATCTTCCCTCCCCCGTTTACGGGGGAGGGTGTCCGAAGGACAGGAGAGGGAAAGGTTTTCGCTTCGGTTCGCCCTCTCCCCAACCCTCCCCCGCAAGCGGGGGAGGGAGAATATCCCATGAACTCTCATCGATTTTACGGTCGACTTTTACGGATGTATTCGTCTGTTTCTTTCAATCCCTGCGGCGAGCCGATCTCGTAAAACCGTTCTTTCATTTCGTAGCCCGCCAAGAGGCCGTCCCTGACCAAACCGCCCAACACCGCCGACAAATCCGTCTTCTCGCCGGCGGGAATCCGGTCGAGGACTTCCCGGCGGAAGAGCAGCAGTCCGTAGTCGATGTGCTTCATGGCCGGCGTTCTATCTTTCTTGTCGTAAACGCGGATGCGTCCGTCCTCGAAGAGGACGTTGCTGGCGTCCCACCGGTCCTCGTTCCGGCACACCGTCATCAACGCCGGCAGGGGCTGGGCCCGGAAATGATCCCAGACGGCCCGGTAGTCCACGTCCAAATAGGAATCGCCGTAGATCACCCAGAAAGCGTCGCCCAAAAGGTCCGCCGCTTTCTTGAGGGCGCCTCCCGTCCCGAGGAGCGTCGGCCCATCGAAGGAGTAGCGAACTTTCATCCCGAAGGCGGCCCCGTCCCCGGCGAAGTCCCGGACCTGCTCGCCGAGGAACCCGAGGCAAAGAACCGCCTCCTCCAGCCCGTGACGCTTAAAAAGCTTCAACTGCCGGGCGATGAAGGGCTCGCCCGCCACTTCCAACAAGGCCTTGGGAACGGTTTCGGTGAGCGGGCGCATGCGCGTGGCCAAGCCGCCGGCCAGGACCGCGATGGGCGGCATCATGACTGCGTGACGATTTTCGT
Organism: Elusimicrobiota bacterium; assembly: GCA_003158755.1. GTDB lineage: Bacteria > Elusimicrobiota > Elusimicrobia > FEN-1173 > FEN-1173 > FEN-1173. The sequence continues at coordinate 1,667 of PMLF01000210.1, forward strand.
TCCTTCGAAGTCGAAGCGGAACCGCACTTCCGTCAGGCCGGCGCCAATCATGGCGTGGCGCAGCTTCATCTTGTCCTCGGCGTAGAACATCAGGAACCCGCCGCCGCCCGCGCCGATGAGCTTGCCCCCCACCGCCCCGCTCTTGAGGGCCAGCTTGTACCAGTCGTCGATGTGGTTGTTGCTCATGGAGCCGGACCGCTTCTTCTTGTGGTCCCAGTGGACGTTCATCAACCGGCCGAACTCGTGGAGGTCGCCCTTCTCCAGGGCGTCCTTGCTCTTGTAGCCCAAATCCTTCACGAAGTGGAGGTTCTGGATCATGTCGCCGTGCTTCTTCTTGCTCTGGTCGTCTTGCTCCTTTAGGATGGACGACGCCGACCGGGAGTAGCCCGTGAAGAACAACAATAAATTGTCCTCCAGGTTGTACAGGGTCTCCTGGGAGATCTTGAGGGGCCACGCCTCCACCTTGTCGTCGGCGTGGAAACGGAAACAGGTAATGCCGCCGTAGGCGGCGATGTACTGGTCCTGCTTGCCGATGGGCTCCTTCAGCCGATCGAGCTCGATGGAACAAGCCTGCTCGGCAAGCTCTTGGGGATGGATCAGATTCTTTTTGTACGCATGGAGCGTCTTCAGCAAAGCCGTGGTGAAACTACCCGAGGAACCCAGGCCCGTGCCCGACGGAATGTCCGCCATGCTCGTCAGTTCCAGGTTGGTTTCCTGAACGCCCAGCATCAGCAGCGCCTCCCGGATGATGGGGTGCTGAACCTGCGCCACGCTCTTCACCCGCTCCAATTGGGAATACTTGATGATCAGTTCTTGGACGAAGGTCTGGTGCAGGGTCAGATAGACGTACTTGTCGATGGCAGCGGCGATCAGGAACCCCTCGTGCTCGCGGTAATAGGACGGGAGGTCGGTCCCGCCGCCTCCGAGGGAAATCCGCAACGGGCTCCGGCTGATGATCATTTTTTGGCTCCGTAAACCGCGTCCACGATTTTGAGCGCCTCGTATGCGTCTTCCAGGCTCCCGCAGGGCGGCGTTTTGGTTTCGACGGCTTTCAGAAAATCTTGAAATTCTTTTTCCCAGGATTGGTCCGGCCCCGGGAACTCGTGGACCACCGTCTCCGGCGGACCCATCTGGGGGGACATTTTATAATACGTCAACCGCTCCGAACCGTAGCTCCCGCCCAAACCTTCGATGTGCAGCTTGCCGACCCGGCCGTAGATCTCCAGGGAAAAAAGGTTCTTCCACTCCGTCCAGCTCACGTGCAGCCACGCCGCCTGATCTTTGGGCGTCCGGAGCAACATGAACCCGTTGTCGTCCACCGGCATGTCCCAGAAATAGGTGTGGGTGAACCCGTCCACTTTGGAGAAATCCCCCAGGTACCACCGGGAGAGGTCGATCAAATGCATGCCCTGATCCAGCAGTTCGCCGCCGCCGGAAATCTTCGGGTCCGCCCGCCACTCCTTATCGTAGCCCACCCGACCGCCGTGGCCGTACCGGCCCCGGACGAACATCAGCTCGCCCAGGACGCCGGAATCCACGTAGTCCTTCGCCCTCCGCATAGACGGATGGAAACGATGGTTGAATCCCACCTTTCCGCAGACGCCTTTCCGGCGGGCGGCGTCCACCAGGGGCTTCAGTTCGGCGGAGTTCCGCGCGCCGGGTTTTTCGATAAGGACGTGCTTCCCCGCCTCCACCGCCGCCAGACCGATAGGAGTCAACTGGTCGTGGGTGGTCGCGACGAAGACCGCGTCCACGTCCTTCCGCGAAACGACCTCCTTCCACGAAGGCGCGACAACCGCCCCGTAGAGTTTGGCGAGCTCCTCCGCCTTGGATGGAACGACGTCCGCCACCGCGACCAGCCGGTGGCTCCCCAGCGCCTTGGCCCGCTTATGCCCGATCAACCCGCACCCGACGATCGCAACGTTCATGTCATCCTCTTAACAAAACCAAGGTTGAGACCTCCCCCCACCCCTCCTTGCGAAGGAGGGGAGAAAAACGATCAACGGGCGTTTTCCCCTCCTTCGCAAGGAGGGGCCAGGGGAGGTAACAACGGCTTTGTCTATGGGGCCCTTTCACCCCCACCCCAAGCCTCTGTCTTTCGGCACGATCCGCCTCAACGTGTAAACATCGCTCTTCTCGATCTCGGCCAGTCGACCCGGCAAAGACTCCCAAGGGTCCCACACGGCGCTGAGCAATTTCCCCGTGATCCCGTCGGAAGCTTTGGAGGCCAGGAAAACGCAGAGGGCCGCGCCCTTCTCCAACGGCGCGCCGCCTTCTTCTTTCTGCTTCAGGGACTTCCGATAGAATTCGTCTCCCACCTTGCCGGGACCCGAGGACAGGACTTCCTCCAAGAGGCGCGTGTTGAGGGCGCCGGGGGCGACGGCGTTCACGTCGATGCGATCCCGGCGGACCTCCTCGGCCAAGGTCTCCGTGAAGCGGACGACCGCGGCTTTCGAAGCGGCGTAGGCGCTGATCCGAGGGAGCGGCGCTGTGGCGCCCCCGCCGGAAAGGTTGATGATTTTTCCGGAGCCCTGTTTCTTGAAATGAGGGAGAACCGACCTGCAGGGTAGTACCGTCCCCATCAAATTGATCTCGACGGCCCGGACCCACTCCGCCCAGTCCACGTCCTCGATGGGTCCCATGGGGCCGTAGATCCCCGCGTTGTTGACCAGGACATCCAGCCGTCCCAACCCCGACAGAGCTTCGCTTACCAACCGACGGGCGTCGTCGGATTTGGAGACGTCGGCGGAAACCGCCAAGACCTTCTGCCCAGCCTTGGCCCGGGCGGCCAATTCCTGACGGGTTTTTTGGAGCGTCTCTCCGCCGCGAGAGCAGATCAAAACATCCGCCCCCTCAGCCAAGAACGCCTCGGCCACGGCCTTCCCGAACCCCTGGCTCGCCCCGGTGATAATCGCACAACGTCCCTGAAGCTTCACTTCGGCACCCCCACGGCGTCGTAGGAAATTCTCGCGTCGCGGCCCAGGGTTGCGGCGAGGAACCGGTTCGCGTCCACCACCAGGGGATTTCTCATGTTCTTCACGAAAAGGTCCGCCTTGAGCTCCTTGTATTCCGGCCATTCGGTGGCCACGACGACGGCGTCCGCGTCCCGGAGGAGTTCCTCGGACGAACCCGCGAGCCGGATTTTCTCCTTCAAGTCTCCCGGAAGGGTTTTAACCACCGGATCGTAGGCCCACACCTCCACCCCTCGGCCCTCAAGCCAAATACACAACTCCACGGCGCTCGATCGACGAAGAGTGTCGGTCCCGGGCTTGTACGTGAGGCCCAGGACGCCGATTTTTTTCCGTTCCAANNACCACGATTTTTTTCCGTTCCAAATCCTTCAAACGCTCTTCCAACTTCCGTCCGGCCCACGTCTTGTGTTCGTCGTTGGACATCTTGACCCCGTCGATGAGCAGGGTTTCCCGCCCCGTCCGGCGGCCCATCTCCGACAGGAACCGGAGGTCCCGGGCCAGGGTGCCGCCCGCGATGGCGCCGCCGGGAGCCAGGTAGGCTTTGGGCCCAATGCGGGACTCGCTCTTCAACCCCCGCTCCACTTCCTTGGCGTCGGCGCCGACCTTCTCACACAAGGTGGAGAGCTCGTTCATGAAGGCCACCGACGTGGCCAGGAAGGCGTTGATGGCGTGCTTGGTCATCTCCGCCGACTCGACGGACATCCATTCGATCTTGGCCGTGACCGGCCGAAACAGTTCCGAGACCTTCGCCTTGTCCGCCTCGTTCCGCACGCCGGCCACGACCCGGTCGGGCTCCAGAAAGACCGAAAGGGCCTTCCCCAACCGCAAGTTCTCCGGTGAGCTGGCGAAGGAAACTTTCTTTCCCGGATGGGCGTTTCGAAACTCCTTTTCGAGCTCCGCCGCGCTCCCCGCCGGCAACTGGGAGGAGATCAAGACCAGAGCGCCGTCCTTAAGGAACGGGAACGTCGCCCGCACCCGGATCTTTACGAAGTCCACGTCCGCCCGATCCTCGTCGTCCACCGGGGTGTCGAAAGCGACCCACAGGACGTCGGCGTCCTTCAATGCCGCCGCGGCGTCGGTGGTGAAGCGCAGGTTCCCCCGCGCCAGACCCGCTTTCACCAAATCCTCCAACCCGGGCTCGAAGAGCGGCGGCCGGCCCGCGGCCAAGCCTTCCACGGCTTTGGCATCGTCGAGGCCGACGACGTCGTGGCCCGCCTTCGCCACGCACGCCGCCGTCACCGTCCCCAGATGCCACAACCCTTGGACGCAGACCTTCATGCCCTTTCCTCAAGAACCCAACGATTGTTCTTCAAGTATTCCAAAGTGCGCAGGATGCCTTGTTGAATGGTGAGCTTGGGTTTCCATCCGAGGGCGCGGATCTTGGCGCAATCCAAAAAAATGAAGGGGTTGTCGCCGATCCACCCGCGGTCGCCGCCGGAATAGATCAATTTTGGGGACAGCTTCAGCGCCTCCGAGATCCAGCCGATGGATTGGTTGACCTCGACATACTCGTCGGTCCCGAGGTTGAACAGGTTGACCTTCCCCGTGGCATTCTCCGTCGCCGTGAAGATGGCATCCACGCAGTCCTGGATGTAGAGGTAGGACTTCCGCTGCTTGCCATTCCCGAGGACAGGAAGCTCGGCGGGGTTATTGAGGAGCTTCTTATAAAAATCGAACACATGCCCGTGGGTATACCGCTCACCCAAAATGGAAACGAACCGGAAGATAAAGGACTGAAAACCGAACCCCTCGCTGTAGGCGGCGATCAGACCTTCTCCCGCCAATTTAGACGCGCCGTAGAGCGACGTCTGCACCGGGAAGGGCGCGGTTTCGGGCGTGGGGATGACGGGGGCCTCGCCGTAGACGGAGCCCGTGGAGCTGAAGGCGATCTTTTTAATTCCGTTGGCCCGCATGGCCTCCAGGACGTTGTAGGTGGCGATGGTGTTCTGCTCCAAATCTTTGCGCGGATGCTCGGTGCCGAAGCGCACGTCAGCGTTGGCCGCCAGGTGGAACACGAATTCGCAGCCCTTCATGGCGACGGCCAGCGCTTTTTCGTCCAGGACGTCTCCTTTTACCAGACGAAACCGCGGCGACGTCCGAGCCTTCTCTAAGAACCGCTCCAACCCCGTGGAAAAATTGTCGTAAGCGACGACCTCGTCGCCCCGATCCAGCAGCCGGTCCGCCAAGCTGCTTCCGATGAACCCGGCCCCTCCTGTGACGAAACATTTCATGACGACCGCCCCTCCCGTCGGACAAGGCGGCTATTTTTCGGCGATGGCAAGGAACTCTCCTATACGGAACGGAATGGGGATCGCGGTGGCGCCCAGAAACATCTTTCTAACCGCCTGATAAACCTTCACGGTCCTTGGAAAATATATCCGCAATTGACGGATCAAATAGTCGATGGTCATGACTTTCTTCGCCTCCCGGACTTCGAGGGGCTTGAGCCCCGCCCGCGCCAGGACCCCGCCGAACCGCGATCCCGAGAACAGGAAGGTATGCTGGAACGGCTGCAGCATGGGCCACCGGGAGCCCATGACTTTCCGAAGGATGGAATCGGTGTCCGGGCTCGCGACGACGAGCAGACCTCCAGGTCGAAGGAACCCCGCCCATTCCCGAAGGCTGGCAATCGGGTCCTGAGCGTGCTCCAAGATATCGAATGCCGTGATGACATCGAACTCCCCCGCGGGGAGGCGGTTGATGTCGCCGTGGCGGATCCGATCCCGCACGGAAGGAGCGGCCGCCCGGATGGCCTCCTCGGAAAATTCCACCCCCGAGGCGTCGAACCCCGCTTCCAGAGCGGCTTCGATCATGAACCCGCAGGCGCAGCCCAAGTCCAAGAGCTTCCCGGAACTCTTGTACTTCTTGATCCATCGGAGACGCTCCCGGAAGGTGGCGAGCTTGAGAGAGCGGGCCGCCACGTACTCCGCGTAGACCCCGTCCCGGTAATGCCCTTCCGCGTAGGCGCGCATTTCGTCCAGGGTCGGAGTGGGATGCAGGAAGAGGCCGCGGCATTCCTGGCACCGGAAATAGGTTCCCCCTTCGAGCGCGCGGTAGAAAACCGCCTTCCCGCCGCACATCGCGCAATCCACCGGACCCTTCGTCTCAATCGACATGTCACTCTCCACCCTATCAGGATTTTTCAGCCATGGACCGGGCTTCGCGGGTCCGTTTCGCCAATAACCATCCCAACCAAACGTCGAATAGGGACGGGCACCAATTCCGAAGGCGGATCGCCCACCCGAGGGTCCGGGGAATCACCGTAAAGAACCGGCCCTTCTCGACGGCGTCCATGATCCCTTGCGAAACTTTTTCGATGGGCGTCGTTTTTTCCGTCTCGGGACGGCGGGGGCGGCGGCGGAAAGTTTCGTGATCGAAAAACGAGGTCTCAACGCGGCCCGGGCAAACCAAATGGACCTTGATGTCGAAATCCCTCAATTCGAAGCGGAGGGTTTCGCTGAGGCCAACCATCCCATGCTTGGCCGCTCCATAGGCGGCGCACGGCGTGATGGGCATGAGGCCCGCCACGGACGCGACGTTGACGATGTGGCCGGCCCGCCGCGCCATCATCGCGGGGAGGAACCCGTGGATGCACCGCACGGCGCCGAGGAAGTTCACGCCGATCAACCGCTCGATCTCCTCCGGAGAGCTTTGCTCGAAAGACCGGTACACCGCAAAGCCCGCGTTGTTCACCAGGACGTCCGGACACCCGTAACCGGAGAGGACCGACGCGACCATGCCGCGGACGGCGGCAGCGTCCGAAACGTCGCAAACGACGCAATCCACCCGAGGGGATATCCGGGCCAAGCCCGCCCGGGCCGTTTCGAGTTTCTCCTTGTTATCCGCCACGAGGACGACCCGGTCCCCCCGCGTCAAATAGGCCCGGGCCAAATCTTTTCCAATGCCGCTGGAACCGCCGGTGATGAGGATCATCATCGGGGAACCCCCTCCCGGTTCTCGGAGGCGGGCGCCGGTGTATCGAAGGTAAAACGGCAAAACCGATATTTCAGGATGGCTTTGATCCACGTGAGGGGATCCCGAAAGATCCGGACTTTCTTCCCCTCCGCGAAGGAACGGGCCTGATAGTTGACGGGGATTTCCAGCGGCGTATATCCCTTCCGGAGAAGTTTGCAAACCAACTCCACGTCGAAATCGAACCGGTCGCACTCGAAATCCATCCCATACAGACAATCTTTGCGAAAGACCTTGTACATGGTGAAAGGGTCCGTCATGGACTGCCCGTAAAGACGGTTGATCAACCAAACCAAGCCCCAATGGGCCAGGTTCATCGCGTCCGCCAGGAAATAGCGGCCGAACCGACGGATCTTCCAGTCCCCAGAGTGGCGGGACCCCAAAACGAAGGCGGCCCGTCCGGACAGGATCGGGCTGAGGAGCACTTCATAATCCAGGAAATCATACTCCAGGTCGGCGTCCTGGATGAGCGCGATCTCACCGGTAGCCCGTAGGAGCCCTTCCCGCACCGCGAATCCCTTCCCCCTCGGCCGGTCTTGATAAACGACTTGGAAACCGGGCCGGCGCTCGTATTCGCCGACGATCTCGCGCGATCCGTCCGTGGAACGGCTCTCCACCACCACCACTTCGATCTCCATGCCCGGAATTTTCTTCGAATCCAAAGCCTCCAGGACGCGGCGGATCGTCTTGGCTTCGTTGTACACGGGCAGCACCACGGACAACCGCGGGACGGTTCGAGGACCGGACCGCCGCCCGAAGATCACTGCGTGATCCCGAAGCCACCCCTCTTTCCGGAAGCGGTCCTCAGGGTCCATCAGATGGTGGAGGAACAATTCGGTGAAACCGGCTTTCCACATCAACGTTTGAAGGTTCAAATCGGAAAAGGAATACCGCTGCCGCCGGTCTAGGAGGCGTCCGTCCGCCGTCGGTCCGCCCGCCTTCAACAGTTGCCGGGTAAAAAGGCACACCGTCCCTCCGGAGCGAACGCGGTCTCGAAGGGACTCCATGAAGGCGGCGGGCTCCATGGTGTTTTCCAGGATTCGATC
>PMLF01000317.1 GCA_003158755.1 Elusimicrobiota bacterium
GGACGACGCGATAGCCCTCGGCCCTGAGCGCCTTGCAGGCCTGCGCGCCGGAGTAGTCGAACTCGGCGGCCTGGCCGATGACGATGGGTCCGGAGCCGATGATCAGGATGGTTTTTATGTCAGTACGTTTAGGCATGGTTTAAGTTCCAAGATCTCTGGGATAAACAGATTGTGATCCGAACCGCTTCAAGAACGAATCAACTCCGCTTTCAAATCGATCGGCGTCGCGGCCAGGGCCTTACCGACGGGGCAGGCCTTGTGCGCTTGGGCGACCAACCGTTGGAAAGTCTCCTCGTCGATGCCGGCGACTTCGGCCCGGCAGTGCATCTCGATCCGAGGGAGGATGAGGCCGCCATCCGTCTTCTCCAAGCCGCCGCGGGCCTCGGTGCGGATGAGCCGGGGCTCGAACTTGGCCTTGGCCAAAGTCCCCGCCAGGGCGGCACTGAAACAACTGGAAATAGCCGCCATCAACAGCTCGACGGAACTGGTGCCGGGACCGTCCCCGAACGCGGAAGCAAAATCTTCCACGACCGAAAACGCGCCGCCTCCCGCCGTGATCGTCCCCCGGCCGTTGCGGAAATCGCCGGTCCATTCCGTGACCGCTTTCTTAACCGCCACGGATCAGGTCCGCGAACCGGTCGAAGAGATAAGACGAGTCGTGGGGCCCCGGGAACGCCTCGGGGTGGTGCTGGACGCAAAAGAGCGGGAGCTTTTTGTGGCGGAATCCCTCCAGGGTGCCGTCGTTCAGGTTGACGTGGGTCAGTTCCACGTCCCGGCCGGCCAGGGAATCGATGTCGACGCAGAACCCGTGGTTCTGGGTAGTGATCTCCACTTTGCCGGTGGTGATGTCTTTCACGGGATGGTTGGCTCCGCGATGACCGAACTTGAGCTTGAAGGTTTTCCCGCCCAGAGCCAGACCCATCAGCTGGTGACCGAGGCAGATGCCGAAGACCGGCAGACGATTCCCCACTTCGTTGTGGGCGACGAGGCCGCGCACCGTTTCGATGGCGTCCGTCACGGCCGCCGGATCGCCGGGACCGTTGGAAAGCATCACCCCGTCAGGGTTCGTCGCCAGGATGTCCTTGACGGAAGCCGATCCCGGCACCACCGTCACGTCCATGCCGCGCCGCGCGAGGCTGCGCAAAATATTGAGCTTGACGCCGAAATCCATGACGACAACTCGCTTGGTCGGCGCCGGGTCGCCCTCCTCGTGCCAACGGTACGCTTTGGCACACGTCACTTCGTTCACCAAATTCGCTCCCGCCATGGACGGAGAAGCCTTGGCTCGGGCCACCAGCGCCTTGGCCTTGGCCTTTTCGCCCACGCCGATGACGCCACGGCAGGAGCCCTTGGTGCGGAGTATTCTCACGAGCGCCCGGGTGTCCACGTCGTGGACGCCGGTGACGCCGTGCTTCTTCATGAAATCCTCGAGCAACCCCGGGGTATGCCAATGGGACGCCGTGGGGCTGAACTCCCGCGCCACGAAGCCCGCCACGAACGGTTTCCTCGACTCCATCAAATCGGCGTGGATGCCGTAATTGCCGATGTGAGGATAGGTCATGACGACGATCTGTCCCTGGTAGGACGGGTCCGTCAGGACTTCCTGGTAGCCCATGAGGGCCGTGCAGAACACGACTTCCCCGACGGAGTCTTTTTCGGCCCCGAAGGCCCGCCCCTCGAAGACGTCGCCGGTTTCCAGCGCGAGGATGGCTTTCACGGGACCCATTTGAACTTCTTGTCCATGACGATGGTTTCCTCTCGGCTGCGGCCCATGGAGATGAGGGTCATGGGCGCTCCGACTTCTTTTTCCAAAAAGGCGACGTAGGCTTTGGCGGCCTTGGGCAGCTTGGCGTATTTCGTGATACCCTTCACGGGACCGGTGAACCCCGGGAAATCCTTGTAGACCGGAACCGCTTGCGCCACGGCTCGGCGGGACGCCGGCAGGTCCTTCACGATTTTTCCGTCGACTTTGTAGGCGACGCAGACGCGGATGGGGTCGACCCCCTCCAAGACGTCCAGCTTGGTCAAAGCCAGGCGCGTCAGCCCATTGATGCGCACCGCGTGACGGACCACCACGGCGTCGAACCATCCGCACCGACGGGGGCGGCCCGTGGTGGCGCCGAACTCCCCGCCGCGCTCGCGCAGGCGGTCGCCGAAAGCGTCTTTGAGTTCCGTTGGGAAAGGCCCGTCGCCCACCCGGGTGGTGTAGGCCTTGACCACGCCCAACACCTCGTCGATCGCGCCGGGTCCCACGCCCGATCCCACGCAGGCCGCGCCGGCAATGGGGTTGGAGCTGGTGACGAAGGGATAAGTGCCGAAGTCCACGTCCAGCATGGTCCCCTGGGCGCCTTCGAACAGCACGTTATCTTTGCGGGCAAGGGCCTTTTGCAGCAAGGCGGGCGTATCCGCGACGTACTCCGCCAGGAAAGCCCTTAGAGCGTCGTAATCTTTGAACGTCTCGTCGATGATTTGCTCCCTGGTGGCCACGGCGGAGAGGAGCGGGCACTTGGCTTTCAAATTCTGGTCGACGAGTTCCTTGAACGTCTCCGGTTCGAGGTAATCCGCCAAGCGGATGCCCGAACGGCCGACTTTGTCGGAGTAGGCGGGACCAATGCCCCGCTTGGTGGTGCCGATCTTGTCGGAACCGGACTCCCGCAAGGCGTCCAGATGGCGGTGATAAGGAAGGATGAGGTGCGCCCAAGCGCTGATGAAGAGGCGACCCTTCACGCGAATTTTTCGAGACTCGAGAAACCGAACTTCCTCGCGCAAAGCCCACGGGTCCATCACCACGCCGTTGGCGATGACGCATTTCTTCCCGGGCTGGAGGATCCCCGACGGGATCTGGTGCAGAACGAACTGCTTGCCGTCGAAGACGACGGTGTGACCGGCGTTGTTCCCCCCCTGGTATCGGACGATCCAGTCCGCCTTCTTGCCGAGCAAATGAACGATCTTCCCTTTGCCTTCATCGCCCCATTG
>PMLF01000295.1 GCA_003158755.1 Elusimicrobiota bacterium
TCACGATCCTGGAAATCGCCGAGACCATCAAACGCCTCACTCGAAGCCGCAGCAAGATCGTCTTCAAATCCCTTCCCGCCGACGACCCGAAAGTCCGTCAGCCCGACATCACCCGGGCCCGCACGATCTTGAAGTGGTCGCCAAAAGTTTCCCTCGAAGAGGGCCTCAAACGGACCATCGCCTACTTCAAAAGCCTTTGAATTACCTCCGTAAAGCGGTTGAAATCCGGGTCCCTTTTCGTTAATCTTACGAAATGCCCCTTCCACTCAAACAAAAAGAAAACCTCCGCGGATTTACTCTTTCGCTCCTCGTCGTCTTCCTGGCGGTGGGGGTTTACCTGTTTTCAGGCCTGTCGGGTCTGGAAGACAGGCTCGGCATCGATTTCCGGATGCGGCTGCGGGGACCCCGGACGCCGAGCCCCGAAATCGTCATCATTGCGGTGGACGAGCCCTCCATCGCCGCCCTCGGACGCTGGCCTTGGGACCGGGCGGTCCATGCCGAACTGGTCGACCGCCTGACCCGAGCGGGCGCCAAAGCCATCGCCTTCGACATCCTCTTCACGGAGACGGATCAATGCGGACGATCCTGGTCGGATGAGGCCCTTGGGAAAGCGGCGGCCAAGAGCGGGCGGGTGGTCTTCGGCGGGCTATACCATTACGGAGAGAACGGCCTACCGACCGATCCCCTGTTTCCGATCAAAGCCCTCCAGAAAGATAACGTCACCCTCGGGTTGGTGAACATTTTCCCCGAACTCGACGGCATCACCCGCAAGATCCCGGTGGTGGTTANNTTCAACGACCTCCACCCTCCGGTGGACGACAACCGGTGGCACGAGATGCTCATCGATTACGTCGGCGGAAACGGTTATCAACAGTTCCCATATTATTCTTTCGCCGATGTGTTGCACGGCAAGGTCCCGGCGGAAGCCTTCAAGGACAAAATCGTCCTGGTGGGCGGCACCGCCGTCGGTCTCTTCGACTTCCGGTCCGTCCCCAACGTCTCCAACTTCCCCGGCGTCGAGATCCACGCCAACGCGTTGGACAACATCCTCCGGCGGAGATTTCTCGTCCATAAAGATTCGTTGTGGCAGACGATCGCGATCATGATCGTCTTCGGCGTCCTGTGCGGGTTCTTGGCGCTGAAGGTCCCCACCTGGGCGGGCGCCCTGTCGGCGGCTCTCCTTTTGGGATACTTCCTGGTTTGCCAATGGCTTTTCAGCCGGGAGCAGATCGTCCTTAACTACGTCGGACCGGCCTTCGGCGTGCTCTTCTCCTATTTGGTCACATTTTTCATCCGTTTCCGCCGGGAGAACAAAGAAAAACGATGGATCCGCAGTACCTTCAACCAGTACATGTCGCCCTCGATCATTGAGGCGATCACCAAGGATCCGTCGCTCCTGAAGCTCGGAGGCGAGGATCGGGAGATGACGGTTTTCTTCTCCGACCTCGCCGGTTTCACCGGCATCGCCGAATCGATGAATCCCCGGGAGCTCGTCTCCGTCCTGAACGAATACCTGACGGAAATGAGCCAAATCATTTTCCATTACGGCGGCGTGGTGGACAAATACATAGGCGACGCCATCATGGCTTTTTGGAACGCTCCCATCGACCAGCCGAACCACGCCGCGCTGGCCTGCTTCACCGCCTTGGATCAGTCGGAGAAGTTGAAAGACCTGCAAAAACGATTCGCGGCCAGAGGCCTCCCTCTGGTGGATTGCCGCATCGGCGTCAACACCGGCCACATGGTGGTCGGCAACATGGGATCCAACAGCCGCTTCGACTACACCGTCATGGGCGACGCGGTGAACCTGGCTTCAAGGCTGGAAGGAGCGAACAAGCCGTTCCGCTCCCGGATCATGATCTCCGAGTTCACGTACGAAAAGGCGAAGGACGAGGTGGAAGTCCGCCCCCTGGACCTCATGAAGTTAAAAGGGAAAACGGTGCCCATCCAGGTGTATGAACTCATCGCCCGAAAGGACCGCCTCACCGCGGACCAAAAGAAAGCCTTTGCCGCTTACGCCGAGGGGTTGACCCTGTACCGCGCCAAGAAATTTACGCAAGCCATAGAATCCTTCAAGAACAGCCTCGCCGTGCTCCCGGACGATGGCCCCTCCCGGCTGTACATCGAGCGTTGCGAAAACTTCATCGCTTTTCCGCCGCCGCCAACTTGGGACGGCGTTTTCGTCATGACAACAAAATAGTGCCCTCTCCCTCTCCATCTCTCAACAATTCATTTGGCGGCGTCTTGAACGCCATGCTGGGAAGAGGACCTAAGCGGGTCCTGGTCGCCGTCTCCGGCGGACCCGATTCCATGGCGTTGCTGGACCTCGCCGTTCGTTGGGCGTCCGAGATAAAGGCGTTCGTTGCCGTCGGTCACGTGGACCATGGCCTGAGGGGGCGAGCCTCCTCCCGCGACGCGTCGTTCGTCCGCCGGGAAACCGCCCGAAGGGGGCTCCCTTTTCGCCTGGCCAAAGCACCCGTTCGAGCCTACGCTCGGCGCGAGCGGATCGGCTTGGAGGAAGCTTCCCGCCTCCTGCGCTACCGAGCTCTGGCGACGTCGGCCCGATTTCTGCGTTGCGGCGCGGTGTTGACCGCTCACACGCTGAACGATCAGGCCGAGACAGTCCTGATGAACTTGATGCGGGGGACAGGGCCCGACGGGTTGGGAGGAATGGCCCCGATTTCTCCCTGGCCGGCGCCGGAGAAGAGGGAGAAACCGTTAAAATTACTGCGTCCCCTCCTGAGCGTCCGGCGTGAAACATTGCTCTCCTATCTGAAAGACCGCCGGATTCCTTTCCGCATCGACGCCACCAACGCCCTCCCGATCTTCCTCCGCAACCGGGTGCGCCCGGTGCTGAACAACTGGGATAAGGAACGTCCGGGCCTCGCCGACCGGTTGGGCCGCACGGCGGAAATCCTCCGGGACGAAAACGATTATTGGGACGTTCTGCTGGAAAAACTCCGCTCCGATTTCCGACGAAGGAGCCTTGATCTGGCGACCTTCAAAAGCTACCATAAAGCCTTGCAACGGCGGCTCCTCCGTCGGACGTTTGGCCTCGCCTCCTTCACCGCCGTCGAGCGCGCCCGCCTCTTCGCCATGGACCCCGGCCCCGCCTCGAAAGAATCCGTGCCCGGCGGGTGGATCGAAAAAAAAGGCGACAGGATTTTCCGTCGTTACCAGTAACTTTCCATCGCTGACAAACGTATTAAGTAAGTAGGGTTTCCCCGAGGGGGGCCTAAGGAACCAAAGGAACGACCATGAAAAACGGCCGGAACGTCATATTGTGGGTCCTCATCTTTTCCGGGATCCTATTCTTCGTGCAAAGCCTGCGGACCTCCCGGTCCCCGGAGCAGGACATCCCCTATTCCCAATTCAAACAACTCCTCGCCCAGGGAACGGTGACCGACGTCCGCGTAAGGGAAGATTTGATCCGAGGGAAGTTCGAGGTCGACGGGAAGGAGACCCTTTTCCGAACGATCCCCCTGAACGATCCCAACTTGGTTTCCGATTTGGAGAAGGCGAAAGTGCCCCGCTATTCCGGCGAAACCGAACGGAGCTGGGTGAACGCGCTCCTCATGAACGTGGCCGGGATCGCGCTTTTCTTTTTCCTTTGGTGGTTCCTCATTTTGCGGCAGATGCAGGGCGGAGGAAAACAGGCCATGGCCTTCGGCAAGAGCAAGGCCCGCATGCAGACCGGCAAGAAAAACAAGATCACCTTCGCCGACGTCGCCGGCTGCGACGAGGCTAAAGAGGAACTCCAGGAGATCATCGAGTTCCTCAAAGAACCCGCCAAGTTCCAAAAACTCGGAGGCAAGATCCCCAAGGGCGTCCTCGTCTTCGGCGCTCCCGGGACGGGGAAAACCCTCCTCGCCAAGGCCGTCGCCGGGGAAGCCGGCGTTCCTTTCTTTTCCGCCTCGGGTTCCGAGTTTGTGGAGATGTTCGTAGGCGTCGGCGCCAGCCGCGTGCGGGACCTCTTCGACCAAGGAAAGAAGAACGCTCCCTGCCTTCTTTTCGTCGATGAGATCGACGCCGTGGGCCGCCAACGTTTCTCAGGCATCGGCGGCGGACACGACGAGCGGGAGCAGACGTTGAACCAGCTTTTGGTCGAGATGGACGGCTTCGACACCAAAGAGGGCGTGATCTTGATCGCCGCCACCAACCGGCCGGACGTGCTGGACCCGGCTCTTCTGCGCCCCGGCCGATTCGACCGGCAGATCGCCGTTCCCGCGCCCGACTTGAAAGGGCGGGAACAGATACTAAAAGTCCACTCCCGAATCGTGAAGCTGGCCCCCGATGCGGACCTCTCCGTCATCGCCCGGCGCACGCCGGGTTTCGTGGGGGCGGATTTGGCCAACTTGGTCAACGAGGCCGCGCTCCTCGCCGCCCGCCGCGGCAAACCCTCCGTGTCCTTGAAGGAATTGGAAGAAGCCATCGACCGCGTCATCGCCGGCCCGGAGCGGAAAAGCCGCATGATGAGCGAAAAGGAAAAAAAGGTCATCGCCTACCACGAATCGGGACACACGTTGGTGGCCAAGATCCTCCCCGGGACGGACCCGGTGCATAAGGTCTCCATCATCCCCCGAGGCCCCGCTTTGGGATATACCCTCCAGCTTCCGACGGAAGACCGCTACCTGACGACCAAAACCGAGATGATCAACCGCTTGTGCGTGCTCCTGGGCGGCCGTACGGCCGAACAGCTCGTTTTCAACGATTCCACCACCGGCGCCCAGGACGACTTGCAGAAGGCCACTCACCTCGCCTCCCGCATGGTCTGCGAATTCGGCATGTCCGACCGCATGGGCTTGGTGGCTTACAAAAAACGAGAAGGGGAGACCTTCCTTGGCCGCGACTTCAGCGAGGGCCAGGGGTATTCCGACCAAACCGCCCAGCTCATCGATGAGGAAATAAAGAGCCTCATCGCCGAATGCCAGGAGAAAGTGAAGGGCCTTCTCCGTGAGCGGAGGAGCGCTTTGGACGCCCTGGCGGCGGCCCTCATCGAAAAAGAAGTTTTGAACGGCGACGAGATCGAACGGATCGTTAATGGAGGTCCGTCCGGTTCACCTACGACATTACCTTCTTCCGGTTCCGTCGCACCGGACTCGCGTCTCAACGAGGGCGGAAGCGCGCCCGGCGTCGCAACGCCTTTCCCCAGCCCGGCGTAAAAAGGACCGTCTTCCGCCTCCCGATACCGCTCGTCGCCTTCCATGATCCTTAAAACCCGCGCCGGAATTTTGGACTTTGATGAAGGGCCCTTCTTGATGGGTATCCTGAACGTGACGCCCGACTCTTTCACGGACGGCGGCAAGTACGGGACGATCGAGGCCGCCGTCTCCCGGGCCAAAGCGATGGTCGCGGAAGGGGCGGACCTGATCGATGTGGGAGGTGAATCCACCCGTCCCGGCGCCGACCCGGTCCCTTTGGAGGAAGAACTTCGCCGAGTAACCCCGGTCGTCGAAATCCTCTGCCGGTCCTTCCCCCACGTCCCCATTTCCATCGACACCACCAAGGCCGCGGTGGCGCGACGCTGTCTGGAATCGGGGGCCTCCATCGTAAACGACGTTTCCGCTCTGAGGGACGATCCCGCGATGGCGCGGGTGGTCAAAGAGCACGACGTCCCCGTAATCCTCATGCACCGGCAAGGGATTTCCCGCACCATGCAGGCAAACCCCATTTATGAAAACGTCGTCGATGAGATCAAGTATTTTTTGTCGGAGAGGATGGACTGGGCGGTGCGGCAGGGTTTGAGGGCGGACCAGTTCGTGGTGGACCCGGGCATCGGTTTCGGGAAGACGACGGCCCACAACCTAGACCTCTTGCGGAACCTGCGCTCCTTCCTGGAGATGGAGCAGCCTCTCCTGGTCGGGGCGTCCCTCAAATCGTTCATCGGGAAAATCCTGGGGGAAGAGGACTGCCCCGCGCCCGTCGAGGAGCGTGCCGAGGGAACTCTGGCGGCGCACCTTTGGGCCGCGTCTCAAGGCGCTCATATCCTCCGCGTCCACGACGTCGCCGCCCACCGGAAAGCGCTGACGATGTGGAAAATGATTCACTACGCCCCAAAACCGTTTCCCTTCGAAGCGTAGACCTAGAAGGTTCCCCACCCAACATCTACGTTGCAGGGGTTCTACCCCCGCACCCCCGAATCAAAGTCGCAGGGGCTCCACCCCTGCACCCGGCCAAAGGACCTTTTGCTTGCCCAAAAGGTCCCTTGGATCTCTAAAAGGGCACCCCNNGACGGAGGCCGGACCAACTCCCGGCCCTCAACTTCCCACGGGCCGGATCAGACAGGTCCGGCCCCGCTAGCCGTCGAAAAATCGTGCTCGAATCGCCTTATGGGGCCCCGGTAAGTCAAAAAATTCATCGGCAAGAGACAGGATAAAATTTGAATTTTTTTGTTTTGATTTTCAAACCCGTAAGCCGGGTTGGTTTTTGGCTTTTTGGCGGGAGGGAAGGCCCGCGTGGGGTCCGATGGGCATTTGAGGATCCCACATAAGGGCCGCCGCCAAAAAGGCAAAAACCAGGCGTTAGGGCGCCGTTTCTTTTGGTGACTTTTCTTTGGGTGATTGTAAAAGCTTTGGCACCAAAATACACTGGTGCCTATGAAAGTCGATCACCTCGAATACGTCGTAAGAAGCGAGAATCGGGCGCGTCTTTTCTTTCGAAAAAAGCGGTGGAGAAATTACCGCGTTTTCTGCACCGCCTGTCACAGCTACAAAGTTTCTCGTATGCCGGACCATCGATACCGTTGTGGCCGGTGTAAATATCGGTTCCAGGACTTCACCGGGTGTTTCCTGGGCAAGCTCCAGATCCCTTTTCGGTCTTGGATCTGGATCATTAAGCTCTTTGAACTCGAAGTTTCAGCAAATCGGATTGCGCAGCAAATCGAGCTCAGCTATCCCACGGTGCTTAAAGCCGTCAACCTCATCCGGATGTCGATTGTGACGGCTTCAAAACCCCGATGGTTGACCGGAGAGGTGGAACTCGATGAAAGCTATTTCGGTGGACATCAGAAGGGCCATCGCGGCCGTTCCGTTGGCAACAAGATCCCCGTTATGGGAATCCTCGAGAGAAACGGACAGGTTCACGTCCACTTGCTCAAGGATGTGACCGCGGAGAGCCTCTTATCCTTGACCGTCAAAACCGTGCGCCGGGGCTCTATTGTCTATACCGACAAATACCAGGGGTATGACGCCCTCATGTTTTGTGGCTATACCCACTTACGGGTCGACCACGGCAAACGGTTCGCCCAGGGCCAGGTCTACATTAACGGCTTAGAAGGATTCTGGAGCTATGCCAAAGAGCGTTTAGCCAAATTTCACGGGGTGTCCAGGGAACACTTCCCACTCTACTTGAAGGAGATGGAGTTCCGTTATAATCACCGGGACGATCCCCAAGGATTATTTATCCGTTTAGCTCAGAATCTGCTCAATTCGGTACCAAAGCTTTGATAATCACCCAAGAGAAAATGGACGAAAAGAGAAGGACGCCCCGAACGCCTGGTTTTTGTCTTTTTGG
>PMLF01000106.1 GCA_003158755.1 Elusimicrobiota bacterium
CGTGATTTTTCCACTGGCGGGCGTGTCCAAGGACAGATGGTCCCAGTAGCCGCCGCGCCGACGCCCAGGAAAGGCATCCATTCGGCGTCCCTCACGGAGTCGAATTTAAACACGATCTGTCCGGTGAGCGCGTACATATCCTCCACCAAACCGTAATTTCCTTTGGGGACTTGAAGGGGCATCCATTCGGCCGAAAGGCGGACAAGGAAGTTGTCGGTGTACCAGGAGGGTTCTTCTATGGAAGTGGTGATGGGCCGGGCCCACACCTCGGCGCCGACGTTGCCCAGGTTTTGGTAGCCGGGGTAGCCTTTCAGGAGTTGGTTGTATCCGCCAAAGACGGCCGGCATGAAATGGAACTTGGTTTCCGGTTCGTCCTGGGGGGAAAAATCCTTTTCAATGTCTTCCAATCCCTCTTTGGGCCCGGAGGAATCCATTTCCCGCCCGAAGGCCCGGTGGGAAGCCCCCGCGACGAGGAGGAAGGGGATAAGGAATAAAATCGTTTTTCTCATGCGGCCCTCAATCAACGATGTTGGATGTCGGCTGTCGAACGATCCGTATTATAGCGGGAGGAGAGCGCTTTTCAAGTGTTTTTTACACTTTTCGATGTTACATTAAATTTACACTTTGTTAAGGAGATCTTAATTCGACATCCATATAATTGAATATTGATGGCAAAACCAAACCGAATTATCTCTTGTCTCCTCGCGGTTTGTTACACCGCGACGAACGTTCTTTTTGCCCACGCGGGGGAGGGAAACCTTTGGGAAGAGCGCCGCCGGGCGGCGCGCGGGTCCTCCGTTAGGCTCGTCACCCAACTCCCCGCCGCCGCGCCCCTGTCCATGTCCGCGCCGGAGGGGGTTGTCTCCGCGTCCCTAGAATCCCTTCCTCCTCAAGTTCGATCCGCGGCGGAGCCCATCCGCAAGGCCATCATCGCCGCCGGAACTTTCGCCGCCCTTCGAAAATATTCTCCACCGTCCAAACCCGACGGTTCCGTCGTTTTCTTAATCCAGGACCTCCACGGCGCCGCCGAAGCCCAGAAGAACGTCGCCTCGCTTCTCGAGCGTTGGACCGCCGATGGTCCCGTCCGCGTCGGCTTGGAAGGAGCGGAGGGGCCTTTCGATTTTTCGCCTCACCGAGATTTGGCCGGGCCCGTTGTCCGGCGGTGGTTGGCGGACTATTTCTTAGAGAAGGACGACATCGGCGGCGCCGAAGCCGCGGCTCTTTCCGCCGACGCGCCGCCCGAGCTGTGGGGTATTGAAACGCCGGAACTCTATCAAGCTCACGTGCGGGCCCTCCGCGAAAGTTTGGCCTCCCGTCCCGAAGCCCAAGCCCGCCTGGCCGCCCTCGCCGCCCGCCTCGCCGCGCTGAAAGAAACCCGTTACTCTCCCGCTCTCAAAGAATTTGATAAGGCTTTTCAGTCCTACCACGCCGATGGTTCCCTGGGTGATTACGTGAAATTTCTGATGAGGGAGCGAGGAAGCGAGGACGCGAGGGAATTTCCCAACCTCCGCAGATTTTTCAAGGCTCTCGACGCGGAGCGTTCACTGGATTTCAAGCAAGTGGAGGCCGAACGCGCCCACCTGATCGAAGTCCTCTCCACCCGCCTGTCTCCGTCCGAAATGAAACAGCTCGTCGCCGCGAGCCTTTCCTTGCGAAGCGGAGAATTATCCAACGCCGCTTTCTACTCTCGTCTCCGCGGCCTCGCGCAAGAGAACCTCTCCGATTTCCCGGTCTTCAACGCTTACGTCGATTACGTCACGACGGCGGAATCCATCGACCGGACGGCGCTCCTGGAAGAATTGACGCGCCGGGAACATTCCGTGGCCGACGCCCTGGCCCGGACGCCGGAGGAAAAGGCACTCGTCGTCCAATCCCGCGATTACGCACTTCTGGACAAGCTGGTCCGCAATGTTATAACGCCGGAAGAGTGGAACGCTTATCAAGTCCGCCGCAACGACATCCACCGCTTGCCGGAGCGACTCGATGTCGAGTCTCCTTCCACAATCGCCTCCATCCTTTCCCCTTTCGAAGATTTCTGCCGTTTCGCGATGTCCCGCGATCAAGCCCTGGCGGAAAACGCCCTCGGCCATTGGGGGGCGGAGGCCAAAGGCTTGGAGGTCCTCGTCGCCGGCGGCTTCCATACCGACGGGCTCGCCCGGCGGTTCAAGGGAAAGGGGTTCGGCGTAGCCGTCCTGACGCCGCGCATCAGCCGCCTTCCCGAAACCAGCTACACCGACCTCTTCGATAAGCAGCCCCTGCCCCTGGAAAAACTCTTCGCCGGGGACAAAGTGTTCCTCCTCCGCGCCCGCGCTTCAGCCAATCGGAACATCGCCCCCGCGGATCTTCCCCGCCGGGCGGCATTTTCTCGGGCGACGGTCGTCCTGGGCACGATTTGGCGCGCGGCCGTCGAAAAGTGGGGGGCGGTGCCTCGGGCCGCCCAAGACGCCGTCGGCCGGATGTTGGACGTTCGGTCTTTCCAGGTTCCCGTCGTCGAGGCGGCGAACGGCGCTGAATTGGAGGGAACGATCCTCATGCGGGGAGAGGAGTCCTCCTCCAGTTTCCAGGCCTGTGCCGTCGGCAGAGGCCGCGCCGCCCCGCGGGAAAACCCGAAAGAAGCAATCACGGGGATCGGGGATTATGATCTTTTCTTTTATCTTCGAGAGGGATGGACGCAACGATTTCGCCGGCCCCTCGTCGCGGTCACGGCGGCGGCGGGACTGTATCTCCTTTTCGTCGTCGCGGAGGAACTCCTTTTCCGGGGCGTCCTGACCGGGGCCATGGGCGCCTGGGGGGCCGGAACGATCTTCCTCCTTTTCCATTTGCCGACCAGCCTGGCTCGGGCCCGGGAGGACGCGAAAAATGGAGGTTACAAATGGCATGTCGGATGGTATCTCGCCGTTCGTTTGGTCCTCCAGGCCCTCGGCACGGTTTTCATCCAGTGGTCCTTTTCTCATGCCGGTTTCGCCGGCGGCTTTCAGGCCCACTTCCTTTTCAACAGCGCCATCGCCCTTCTCCATCTCCTCGGGATGCCCGACGCCCTGCTGATGGTCCGCCGGCCCGCCGGGAAAAAACCGGCGAAAAAAGACCACGCGCCTTCCGTCCAATTGGCCGCCGAGAGGCTCCGTTGCCTCGAAGGATCGATCAAACGGGTTCTCGGTCGGGCCAAACTTCAGCCTGTCAATTTACAGGTGTTGAGGGAGACGCTGCGATTTATCGGTGAATCCCTGGCCCGGGGCGATCGTTCGGACATGCCCGCCCGCTACGTCGAGGCCCTCCGGTGGACCGCCAAAGCTCTTCACAGCCAGGCCTGGCACTCGCCGACGGAAATGAGCAGTCCCATCCGAGAAAGGGGGCCCGCGCAGGGCGACCCGGATGTTCTTTACGAGCGAGGGGATTTGAATCCGAGCAACGTGGAGAAAACCCTCGGTGAATACACTCGAAGCGATCACTTGCTCCTGTTCCGGAACTCCCTCGCCCTCATGGATGGTTTATGTTCGGCGCTCCTCTCGGAACCCGCTTCGCGGGACGGCGCGTTGAGGGACGTGGTTGTATCTCCGTCATTATCCTCCAATGTTCGGGATCTTCTGGGACGCCGGTTTTCCCGCGCCCCGGCGTTCACCCTGTCGACGGAACTTCGGCCTTCCCCCGGGGAGGCCGGGCCCCGCACGTTGGTCCTATCCCAAAAGGATTGTCCCGATCTCGAACGGATTTTGGCGGCGGGGGGACCTTTGTCCCGCGTCATCGTCGTTTTGGAGGACGGGTCGTTGTGGATCCCGGAGAAGGTGAAAGAATTCCTGGCGAAAAAGGACGTCCCCCTCATCACGGTCGGACGGATTTCGGGTTTCCCGTGGATGGCGAACGCCGGCGTTCCCATCTCCGCCGCTTTCCTGACGGTTTCCCGACGGGAGGAGGGCCTTTTTCGCCGCCTCGAGGAGGCGCGGGCGAGGGGGGGACACATCGACGGTTACACCCACACGGCTCTCCTGCTCATGACCGATTCCTTAAGCGATGAGGATATCAACCGCGGAGAAGCTCCTTCTTACGCGGAAGTTGCGGCTAAGGAACAGTTGCTGGCGGAAAGGCCTCAAATCGTGGAAGGCTATCAGGCCTTGATGGACGAGTTGTCTCGTCCCTCCGTGTTTCCCGGATTGGGGACGGAAATCATTTCCCTTTTGCGCCGGAAGGTCGCCGGACATCTCGAAACCTTTGCATGGATCGGCGGGAGTCCGCCTCCGACGGCCAACGAGAAAGAATGGCGGCTGGCGTTTGAAGAATACCGGACGCTGCTGAAATACGTCGCCTACCTGCGCGAACTCGCTCCCGAAGGTCCGGCCCTTTCCGCCAAGGTCGAAGCCAAGATGTCCGGGTTCACTCATGCCCCGGTGAACGATGAAGGACGTTCGGATCAAGTGTCCTCCCGAATATTTCCCAGCGCCACGGACTCCTTCAAAGCGCTTTTGGAAGTTTGCATGAGACGGAACCCGGAGAGACCGGTCCTCATGGGGGAAAACCTGTATTACGTTTCCGAGGCGGGTCTTCCCGCGGTACAGGCGGCGGGGTTGGCGGTGGAAAGGGTCCGTGAGGCCGACACCGTCCGGATTTTGGAGTCGGCGCGCGGGGGAAGGTTTCAAGCGCTTTTTCTGGATCCCGTTTCCAATTCGTTCGCCGGAGCCGTCGGGGATTCCGAGGGTTTCCACGGAACCCAAAAAGAGGAGCTTCCCGTGGCGGACGTCCCGGCCCTCGTGAAGGGGCTCTGTTCCATGACTTTCCGCGAGCCTTTCATCGTCGCCTTGGACACCTCCCTTCAAGGGCCCGTCTTTCAATGGGAGAGGATGTTGAACGGCCTTTCTATACCGAAGAACCTTCATTTCGTTTCCTATATGAGCCTCCAAAAACTCCACGAACAGGGGTTGGACGTGGCCGCCGCGGGGGGAATGACGGTCGTCTCCGCCCCCGGGGATGAGGGACACGCCGCTCTTCTTCATTTGTTGGACCAATCCCGGGAGGCCATCGGGGCCGAGCCCGATTCTCTGACGTTGAACCTGCTCGACCTCCTTTTGAACAATCCGACCCGTGCGGCGGCTCGGGCCGGACGAATCCGTCAGGCCGCCCTCCTGTTGGCGATCCGAATGGAGGAGTTGGCCAGGCGGTTCGGCCTCCCGGTCCGNNGTTCATCCGGGTTTGGATACTCACCCGTCTCACGAAATTTGGAATAAGGCGGACCGTCCCGGCGTCCCCTTCCTTCTTTTAAATTTTGATCGTCCGGAGGATAGGCGTCGCTTCCTGACTTTGGTGATCGAACGCATGAAGGAGATGGGAGTCCTCTTCACCTTCCGCGATGCTTACGGGTTCAATTTGTTGGCATTCAACGGGATTCCTAAGCGCGGCCAAACGGGATCGATTCGGATATGTCCGGCTCCTTTCGACGAAGCTCGGAGAAACCAGTTTTTGAAAGCCGTCGAAGCGGGCATGCAAGACTTTGCCTTGCAAACCCGTCGGTTACAGGAAATTGCGGCAAGCAACAGTACCCTGCGGGAGCGGGGAATTTTCGTTCTTCCCGGCGGCGATCATCGTCTTAAGATTGTTTCCCAGGAAGCGGCCAAAGCGGGCGCTCAGACCTTGAATATCTTCGTCGTGGATGAGGCGCCCGATTCCGCCGTTCCATGGGACGCGAGGTTTCCCGCATCGATCAATCCCGCCCCGAATGAAACCGTTTTGCTCCTCCCTGTCATACGGAGACACGCCGCAGAGGCGGCCCGAGCCGTTTTCTCGCGCGAGTCCGACGCGACTATTTTGCGGTTGCTTCGCGGCATCGCCGACGATACGGACGCTTTCTCTGAAAAGGCCGCCGTCCTCCTGACGGAATATCTTCGGAAGTCGGCCCTGTGGAAAACGCGGTTGCCCCCCTCGACC
The DNA here is from genome assembly GCA_003158755.1 of Elusimicrobiota bacterium. Lineage (GTDB taxonomy): Bacteria > Elusimicrobiota > Elusimicrobia > FEN-1173 > FEN-1173 > FEN-1173. Next base: position 5,914 of record PMLF01000106.1, read on the forward strand.
GACGGGCGGGGCGACGTCAACGCCAGGGCCCAATGGTTGGCCACCCTCGATCTCTTGAGGATGAAAGGTCCGCGCGCCGTTTTCGCTCTGCCCAACCAGGCGACCCAAACCGGAGAGGAGGACCCGTTCCTCTGGCTGGTGTTGAGCGGTTTGACGGGCTTCGAGCCCACCCAGCGGCGGGAAATCTTAAGTGTCCTCGACGATCTGGCGAAGAATGGCGGCGACATCGCCGCCGCCGGAATCGAAGAGCGGACCATCGTCGAGATGGAGCGAATGATCATCGAAACCGCCGCTCTCGCCAAACAGCCTGTTTCGTCATCCAAGGAGCTCTCAGAACCCGCAGCCGCGGTTGCCCCGCCCTCAGCGAATGGCACTTTAACGGAAGATTCCAATCGCAAGCCACCGCAATTATCCGACAAAGAAATTTTACGTCAACTCACGGAAATCAAAGAGAAAAAAATATTAGAAAGGTTCGCGTGGTCGATAGGTGTGGACGAAAATATTATTGACGACGTGGTGCAGATGACCCTTCTAAGGGCGTGGGAGCGTCGTGGGATCTATTTTCCGAAGAATGAAACCATGAACGCCTGGTTGTTCGTGATTCTAAAAAACGTGTTATCTACGGAGTATAGTCGTCTCCGTTCCGAACAAAGATTGTTAAGCGATTGGCCGGACTTCTACGAAACCCCTTTCGAGGCCGGGAAGCCAATGGATACTGAAAGACAGGTGGTTGCCCGTCTTGAAGTTCAGCGGTTGTTGGAAATGCTTTCCCCCGGAGAACGGGAGGAATTCCGGCATACATTCCTCGCGGACGAGGAAGCCCGAGCCAGATTCCTGGCGGCGGTCGGCTTTGAATACCTCGATGAATACGCCACTCAATATGCCAAGAAATTGGGGGTTCCTTCCAACACCGTGAATACAACGCTCTTTCGCGGACGAAAGGTGTTGACCGAGTTGTTGGCCAGGGAAAAAATGAGATTACTCCCGGGCGATTCCGGCGTCATGACCTTGGGTCCGACGCGGGGTTTCGGGAAATGGTTCCTCCGGAAGCTCGGCAACCCGGATCCCACCGACCGGGACGTGGAACTGTCGGTCGCTCCTTGGTTTGAACTGATCTGGACCCTTCCTCTCTATTTCATTTTGGCCGCGAACGGACACTGGTTTGNNAGGGGTCTGTTTTCGTTTTCCAACACGACAACAAGGACCCCGTGACGGGAAAAATTGATTGGATGGGAAAAATCCTTCCCCGGGTGGTGGGCGTTGCGGGGATCGTCGTCGTGTCCTGGGCGGTGGTCCTGGCTCCCGTGGAAATGAAATGGGTTTGGGCGGCCGCGGGGCAAACTCTTTTTCATTTGATCCACAACGTCCTCGTCCCGAACGCCGCTCTGGATATGGGTAGCTGGAACCCAGGGGAGAAGGTACGGAAAGCGGCGCCTCCCCGAACGCCGGCCGGGCGGTTTTTCTCCCAGCTGTTGGCCCCTGCCGAGATTGAAAAGTTCAACTGGCGTCGCGCGGAGAGAGAAGGCCGATTGCCGGTGGTGGGGAAGAAGGGAATCCCTCTCGGGAAAACAAGAAAGCGGGGGAGTTTTAAGTTCAACATCAATGGACGACCGTTCGAATGGGTCGACCTCGGTGTTTCGGAGGACGGATGGGAAGCCGTCGTTACCCGGGGCCGCGTGGTGGGGGAGAAGAACGGTTGGTATGAAATGACCGTGACCTTCACCAAAGGGGAAGAGCGAGTCGTTCAGATGTACCGCATCGGGAGAAAAACAAGGTCCTCCGGCGTCCTCGCCATCGAACGGTTGCATCCCTTGGGCCGTTGGTTGGAACCCGGGGAGGTGGATTTTGCCGGGGCTCTCCGGCGGAAGGAACTGCCGGACTGGGAGGACGACGAGGTATACCAAGGTTTTGAAATCGGTAATGGCACTGACGAATTAGGGAGACTTTTCTTCAGCCCTTTCTCCGGGGAGGGGTTCTCCTATATTTGGTCCACCGGTCTTCCCAAGGGGAGTCGCGTCTATCCCCTCCTGGGCCGATCCCAAACCGAAGACGACGGGAGGACCTCCTACGTTCTAAAAGTGCGGATCGAGTTCGGAGGGAAAAGTCGGACCGGCTACGTCCGCGTCGGTCCGGACACCCGGACGCTGACCCACCAAAGGGACAAGAATAGAATGATCGACGTTTTTGACCTGACCTTCCTTCCCGGTCCCCTGCAGGTCGTCCGGAACAATCTCGGCCGGGAATTGTCGGACTGGGTCCGGTTCGCCGACCTCCTTGACGCGGATTGGGCTGAAACGGAGGGCGACCTCCGGGCGGCGGAATTCGTCCGGGGAACGGCCGACCCCTTCCCGAGCGTGGACGAATTGGAGCAGGCCATTGCCCGTGTGAAAGATCGATTATTGAAGAGGGTCTTGGAAATTATGTCGGCGCGGAAATTTACCAAGAGAGAGGTCAGTTTGGGGATGCCCCGCGAGGACGGGGAACCGTCTCGGGAGGATTTCGTCAATACCTTGGAGAACGGCCGGCGGCGGTTGACCTTGGATTCCTTTTCTAAGCTGCTGACATCCCTGGTGGCCGTTGGCCGGAGCAAAGGACGTCCTTTGACTGACGGAAGCGGGGATGCCTGGTCGGAATGGGCCGTCCACTCCCACGAGCGTTTTGAAGCCGTGCGGCGGGAGGAAGCGGCGGGCTTGGAACGGTTGGAATCGCTGCAACGAAGAATGAAAGAGTTGAATGTTCCGGGCACGGCCATTGGGCCCATGTTCGGGTTCGGTGAAAGTTACTTTCGTGGTTTTCTCAAAGCCAAAACCATCAAGCCGGAACTCGCCGCCGCGATTGAGGCGAAACTGCTCGAGCGAGAAAATGCCCTGAAAGACGGATTTCCCGAAGAGGTTCGGTTGTGGGCGGAATCCGGAAGGGCGAAGGGTAATGGAGCTCGGAAAGCTTTGTCGCTCGCGAAGGGACCGTTAACAAATATCCCCTGGACGGTTTTGGATGAAGCCTTGAAGGAGCTCATCGAGTCCGCCCGGGTCAATCTGATCCGACGGGTTGACGCCATGGAGGGTTTGGCCGAGATCTTTGGGCGCACCGCGGTTGCGCCGGGAACGAGGGGGAAGGCCGCCCCTCCCGGTTTTGACGTTCCACTGAGCAAGGAGGCCGGATACCGTCGAGCGGGAGTCTTGAACGACCTCCGCCATCGCCGGCCTGAGACAGAATTCAAGCGGGAGCATCTGGAGGCCTTCCACCCGATGCTGGACGATCTTGTGAAGAGATGGAACCGGCTTGCCCCCGGGATCGTCCGGTCGTACCTGATGGATGGCCGCGTGGACGAAAATCAATTCTACAGCGACCCGGTCCTTCAAGAAGCGCTGTCGTTCGATCCCGACGGCGATAGGCCCGCCCCTTCTTCGTGGAAACCCGCGATCTCGGCGGCTCGGGCATTGGCCCATCGCCGGCTCCTCCAGCGGCTTCATGAACTGAAGACGCCTCTATTTGAAATCGAAAGGAAGTTGGGCGTAGCTCTTCATTCCGCCGACGGTCCTCCCGATTATTTGCCTCTCGCCAGGCTGGCGGAAATCCATTCCTTCCTAGATGGAGTTGAAGACGAGCGCCTGGATTCTCTCCCGGGTAAAATCCGGCGGTGGTTCAAGGCGGGGAGGTTGGTCCCCGCCGGTCGAGGCGATGCGAACCTCCAAGTGTTGGTGTTTATCGACGGGAAACGGGGCTCCCCTTCGTTGCGAAGTTTGGAGGGGACTTTGAAGGATGCCGCCGAGGAGTCCTGGTCGAATTTCCTGAGGCGGTCCCGAATCCTGCGGGCCGATGCGGCCATCAGCCGGAAAGCCGGGTTTTTGTCGTCCTGGATGGCCAAGGCGCACCAAGGATGGGTCTACCCGGACCTGGATAAGTGCGAGTTGGTTCAAAAAAAGATGAATGAGGTGGAGCGGGAGCGCCGGGGGCGGATGAGTCGTCCGTCGATGCTTTTGTGGGACAAATACCACAATGAATTGTTCGGGTGGTTGATGCAGCCCACGTTGGA
>PMLF01000322.1 GCA_003158755.1 Elusimicrobiota bacterium
TCCAGGGGGTGGAACCCCCTGGGATTTACGACGAGATTATATCTTTTCGGCATTGATCGATTTCGGCGGCCACGGCGCCGGGGTTCCAAGAAAGGATGTGCCGGGCATAAGGAGAAAGTTCCGCGGGATCCACGTTGATGCGGTTCTGGGCGTCCCTCATCCGCTCCAGCCAATGGAGGGCTTTCCGGGGTTCGCCGCGTTGACGCATCAGCCGACCCAATTGAAACGCCGCGGCGGCGTACCTGGGCTCCACGCGAAGGGCCTGGTGGAGGGCCTGAGAAGCCTCCATTGAGCGACCTCGGGACTCTTCCAGCAAGGCCAGGTCCGTCCACCACACCGCGTTGGTGGGATGCCGGGCCAAGGACTGGCGCAAGGCGTCGGCGGCCCCTGAGGCGGACTCGGAAGTTCCGCGCCTCAGGAGAACGGACGACCAGGCGCGCCACACCTCCGCCCGGGCGGGATCGAGACGCAACGCCCGTTGGAGGAGGCGCTCTCCCTCCGCCCGACGCTCCGGATCTTCCATCAACGATTCCCCTCGCGCCAAGAAATACGCGGAGCGGCCGTAAAACGCCAGATCGGGAGGACCTCCCGCCAAGGAGGACGGCAACGTCACGATCGGGACGATGGACAGTCCCGCCAGGACCACCGACAAAATCCGGCGGGCCGCGAGGAGCCGCGCGGAAAGATCGCTTTTCCCGGATGGAGAAATAGCCAAAGCACCCACGGCTCCCGCCGTCAAAACGTTCACGGGAAGAGCGAAAGGAAAATTAAAAAACGCGAACGCGCCGCCGGAAAAAAATGAGACCTCGGCGGATGAACACCCCTCCGGACGAGCGCGAAGGATGGCGGCCAGAAGCCACAACAAGAGGAGGAGGGCCGGCACGCCGGCGCCGACCGCCGCCTGGAGGTAATCGTTATGGGCGAACAGAGTGGAATGGTCGAAACGGACGAGGGAATCTTCCTGGGGAACAGCGTTCAGGCGGTAAGCCCCTTCAAACTGCCCGGGACCCCACCCCAGCCAAGGGTGGTGAAGGATTCCCCTCCCTGCGGCCGCCCAGATATCGGAACGCTTCCATGCGGCGATAGGATCGGTTTTCAATAATGAATTCCACGCCGGACGTGGAACCGTTACGACCAACACCCCGAGGGCGACCACGCCCCACAACGCGCCGCGCATTCCGTGACGACGGAAAAGCAAAAACATTCCACCCACCGCCGAACCGACCAAGGCGGAACGAACACCGGATAGGACAACCCCCGCCAGAAGCAAAGCACAAGCGATCCACTTGATCGCCATTAAAGAAATTGATGCAAACGGCCCGCTCATCCTGAGCTTGTCGAAGGATGAGCGGTTTTCTCCGAGGGCGGCTCGTGTTTCGACAAGCTCAACACGAGCGGTTTTCCCCATTTTGCAACGGCCTCTTAAAATATTTTTGAACTCGAAACAAAAGATCAACGCGGTCATCATCCAAAACGCGCCGTATTGAGGATTCCCCGGCAAAAGAAGGACCGGAGAATGTCCCGAAACCCATGCCGCCGTGGTCAATAAGGCTTGAAGGAGTGCCGTGGACGCGAAAACCACTCCGGCTAATCGCCAGTGTTCCTTTTTCCACGTCCAGCGCGTCAATACACCGAAGGAAACGGCCATCCAAAAGCGTCCCGCGGACAATAGGGCTCCTTCGACGCACCCGGAATATAGCGCCGAAACAATTTGAACTACCGCCAACAGGAAAATAGGGAACACCAGAAAAGAAGGGAGTGCATCGTCGGAGGAACGACGCCAGAGGAGGAAGGAGGCGCCCGCCAAGAGAGCGGCTTGCACGGCCAGGGCAACGGGCAACACCTTTCCGCCGCGGGCAAGCAGGAGCAACACCGCCGCCAGCCACACGCCCACCGCCGCAGAAGAACGAGTCTTTGAAAACGAATTGGAAGGCACGGACGGTCAGCTCGAAACGCGCCAGTAAAGGAACACCTTGTAGCCGAGGAAAGACAGGAAAGAAAAGAAGGATATTTTCGCCAAACCGTAGGCGATGAGAAGGGCGGTGGGAGCGGCGCCTCCCTTGAGTCGCACCAGGACCGCGCCGATGAGGGTAAGGACCCCCACGCCCGGAGCGACCAAACCGAAAAGGAGCGATAGGAGGGGCGGAACCGGGGGCGGAGCCGTCTTGATCGGAGCGGCGCGGAGGAGCAACAACGTCTGCATTTTCCGAAAAGCGTCCCGGAACGCATGGACGGAACCGCCGGCGGCGATTCGTTCCTTGTATTCCTTCATCAACTCGTCCAAGAGCCCCGACTTCGCCGCCGCCACCAGGAGACCGTCATGGGCCGGGCCGCACGCGGGATCCAGAGCGATTATTTTCCGGTATTGTTCCATGGCGGAGGAGAGATACGATTCGTAACCGGGTTCCAGGCTTTTAGCCTCGTAGGAAAGCGCCAAACCGCGGAGAGCGTCCTTGCGGGAGGGATCTTTTTGAAGGGAAAACCGGTAACAACGAATGGCTTTCTCCCACACCTGGCGACGGCGCGCCTCCTCCGCTTGCAGGAAGAGCTCTTCGGCGTTTTCCGGCGGAAGCGGGAACCCTCCTTCGGGAACCCCGCTCCCGACGAGATCATCCATACCCGAAAGGAGGAACCGTCAGTCCCTGACGATGCGGGGAGTGACGAAGATCAGGAGGTCGGTGCGGTTCTTCGTATCCAACGAACTGCGGAAGAACATCCCGAGGACCGGAATATCCCCCAGGATGGGGACCTTGCTGACGCTCTGCTGGGTCTGCTCGTCGATCAACCCCCCGATCAC
>PMLF01000186.1 GCA_003158755.1 Elusimicrobiota bacterium
CTGCCTGGCCGACGCCAACGACGAAGCCCAATTCGGCGAGCTGAAAGTGTTGGGCGATTTGACGCTGAAGGCGTGGGAGCACGACGTTCAAACGATGATCGAGGGCCCGGGCCACGTGCCGCTTCACCTCGTCAAGATGAACGCCGAACTCCAGCAGAAATGGTGCCACGAGGCTCCCTTTTACACTTTGGGTCCCCTGGTGACGGACATCGCGCCCGGATACGACCACATCACCTCCGCCATCGGCGCGGCGGTCATGGGCTGGGCGGGTGCGGCGATGCTCTGCTACGTGACCCCGGCGGAGCATTTGTCTCTGCCGAACAAGGACGACGTGCGCCAGGGCGTGATCGCCTACAAAATCGCCGCCCACGCCGCCGACATCGCCCGCGGCATCCCCGGCGCCCGGGACCGGGACGACGCCCTTTCCAAGGCGCGCTTCGAGTTCCGCTGGGAGGATCAGTTCAAGCTGTCCCTCGATCCGGAGGCCGCCCGCGCCAAGCACGACGCGACGCTCCCCGAGGAAGGGTTCAAAGAGGCCCGCTTCTGCTCCATGTGCGGCCCCAAGTTTTGTTCCATGCGACTTTCGCAGGACGCCCGAAAGGTCGCCGCCGAGCACGAATCCCACGTGGCGGCGGGGATCAATCATCCCCGGCTGGACGTTCCGGCGGAAATACCCGAACCGGCGAAAGTTTGAAACCGCTCTTTTCCATCCGGGTCCGCGTTCCCGCCACGTCGGCCAACCTCGGTCCGGGCTTCGACGTCCTGGGTTTGGCTCTGACCCTGTACAACGAAGTTCGCCTGACCGGATGGAACGACCGGTCCCGACCGGCGCTGACCATCCTGAACGAGGGCGAAGGCGAGGCCGATCTGCCGACGGACCGGCGGCACTTGGTTTTCAAAGTGGTGGAACGGGTTTTTAATCAAGCCCGGCGCCCGTTGCCTCCGGCCCTGGAACTGAAGCTTTGGAACCGCATCCCCCTGGCTCGCGGGCTTGGATCGTCCTCCGCCGCCATCCTGGGCGGTATCTTGGCGGCCGACGCGGCGTTGGGGAAACGTCTTTCGCTGCGGGACATCGTCCAACTCGCGGCGGAGATCGAGGGGCATCCGGACAACGTCGCCCCGACGGCGGTCGGCGGTTTGTGCGTGGCCGCCATGGTGGACGGGCGCGTGACGTACCTGTCCTGGAAAGACAAAAAGATGTTTCGGGGCCTCAAAGCCGTCGTGGCCGTCCCGGATTTCGAGGTTTGCACGGCGAAGGCCAGGTCGGTCCTGCCCAAGACCGTGTCACGGGCGGACGCGTTGTTCAATACCTCCCGAGTAGCGCTCTTCTTGAGCGCGTTGGCCCAGGGTCGGCGCGAACTATTTGGGCTCGCCATGGAAGACCGGTTTCACCAACCCTGTCGGGAAAATTTGGTCCCGGGGTTGGCCGACGCGATCGCTTCGGCGAGGAAAGCGGGCGCTTTCGGAGCGGCCTTGTCCGGCGCGGGCCCCAGCGTCCTGGCCCTTTCTCCCGTCGCCAAGGCCGTCGCCGCCGGCCGGGCCATGGCGAAGGTTTTCGCCCGCAAACAAATTTCTTCCCGCGTCCTGATCCTGGACGTGGATTTCAACGGAGCCCGGGTGACGCGATGACATTCGAGGAAATGGTTAAATTGGCGGCGGAACGGAAGATAAACGGACCCGCTGCGTCTTCCACCGCGGTGATCCTGAAATCCGGTACCCACGCCATCGGAAAAAAACTGGTGGAGGAGGCCGCCGAATCCTGGATGGCCGCCCGCTTTGAATCCAAGGAACAGGTCGCCCTGGAACTGTCCCAGGTCCTCTATTACGTCGCCGTTCTGATGGCGGACAAAGACGTTTCTCTCGACGAGGTTTATAAGAAGCTTTAAATGATGATCGTCACCCCGGCGAAAGCCGGGGTCCAGGTCGTAAAACAGGCGTTTTAGAAACCATTTCACCCCCTGGATACCGGCTTTCGCCGGTATGACAACTCTGATAAAGGCGCCCAATGGGGCAACTACAAAACCATGATCAAAGTCGCGCTGCCCAATAAAGGCGTCCTCTTCGAACCGACGATGGATATTCTATCCTCGTGCGGTTACAAGGTATCTAAGACCCTACGTTCTCTCAACTCGCTGGACGAAGCCAACGGAGTGGAGTTCTTTTTCCTGCGGCCGGGGGACATCCCGGTCTACGTCGCCAACGGGATCCTCGACGCCGGCATAACGGGAAAGGATTTCGTGGAGGAGAAAGGGGTTAAATTGGCACCGCTTTTGGATTTGGACTTCGGGCAGTCGAAGCTTCGCCTGGCCGTGCCGGAATCGGACCAAACCCGGAGGGCCGTTCCCGATTTCCGGTCCTCCCGGATAGCGACGTCGTTCCCGAACATCGTTCGGAATAAGGTCGGCGGCGGGACGCTGGTGGTTCTGGAAGGGGCCGTGGAGATTTCCATCAAGATGGGCATCGCCGACGCCATCGCCGATATCGTTGAAACCGGTACGACTCTCAAGCAGGCGGGACTGAAGGTGGTGGGGGATCCCCTTTTCGTCAGCGAAGCGGCGCTCTTCGCGCACCCGGGCCGAGAAAATCAGCCGGAAGTTCAGGTGATGAAGAGCCGCTTGTGGGGACGCCGCATCGCGCGGTCCTATATGATGGTTGAATACGATGTTCCCTCCGATAAGCTCGACAAGGCCTGCGAGCTGACTCCCGGAATTGAATCTCCAACCGTTACGGCGCTTCGCAAGACGGGTTGGTTTTCGGTGAAAGCGATGATTGAAAAATCCAGGGCTCACTCCGTCATGGATAAACTGGCCGAGTTGGGGGGGAAAGGAATCCTCCTCACCGCCATCGAAAGCGCGAGGATCTAACGTGTCCAAGAAATTAGTCGTGATGAAGTTCGGCGGTTCCTCGGTGGCGGACGCGGACCGCATCAAAAACGTGGCCAACCGCGTGGTCCGGTGCCGGAAGGCGGGGAACAACGTCGTCGTCGTGGTATCCGCCCCGGGCGACATGACGGACGACTTGATCGCCATGGCGGAGAAGATCACCGACGCCCCCTCGGACCGGGAGATGGACATGCTGCTCTCCACCGGCGAGCAGGTGTCGATCGCCCTCCTGGCCATGGCCATCCACGTCCACAAGACGGACGCGGTGTCCTTGACGGGACCCCAGGCGGGCATCTTCGCCGACGACACCCACACCCGGGCGCGGATCACCGGCATCAAGCCCGTCAAAGTTTTCTCGGAGTTGAAGAAAGGCAACGTCGTGATCGTGGCGGGTTTTCAGGGCTTGAACCCCAACCAGGACATCACGACGCTGGGTCGCGGCGGNNGGCGTCTACACCACCGACCCGCGCATCGAACCCGAGGCGCGCAAGATCGAGCGCATCTCCTACGAGGAGATGCTTGAGATGGCGGGGGCCGGCGCCCAGGTCATGCAGCCCCGGTCCATCGAGGTGGGCAAGAATTTCGGCGTGGACATCCACGTCCGGTCCTCTTTTACCGACGAAGAAGGCACTTTGATCACCGCGGAGGTTCCCCAAATGGAGCAAGTCGTCGTTTCCGGAGTGGCCTACGACAAGAACCAGGCCAAGATCACCATCACCAACGTCCAGGACCGCCCCGGCACGGCGGCCAAGGTCTTCGGGCCTTTGGCCGACGCCGGAGTGAACGTGGACATGATCATCCAATCCTCGGCGGCGGACGGCACCAACGACATCTCCTTCACCGTCGCCCGCAGCGACGTGAAAAAGGCGATGCCCTTGTTGGAAAAGATCTCCAGCGAGCTCAAGGCGGGCCGGGCGACCTTGGACGACAAAGTCGCCAAGGTCTCCATCGTCGGCGTGGGCATGCGAAGTCACCCCGGCATCGCGGCGAAGATGTTCCGGACCCTGGCCGACAACGGCATCAACCTGGACATGATCTCCACCTCGGAGATCAAGGTGGCCTGCGTCGTAAAAGATACCGACGGAGAAAAAGCCGTCCGCGTCCTGCACAAGGTTTTTGAATTGAGCAAGACGGGGAAGGCCAAAGCGAAGGCGTGATGAAAACTCCGAAGGGTAAATACAGCCGGATTCTGCTGTACGACACCACCCTGAGGGACGGGACCCAGGGGGAGGGGATTTCTCTGTCCGTCGAGGATAAGCTGAAGATCGCCCGGACGGTGGACCGGTTGGGCGCCTCCTACATCGAAGGCGGCTGGCCCGGTTCCAACCCGAAGGACGAGGAGTTCTTTTCCCGGGCCCGCGCCATGAAATTCAAGAACGCCCGGCTCTCGGCCTTCGGCTCCACTCGGAGGAAAGACAAATCCGCGGGCCAGGATCCCAATTTAGCGGCTTTGCTTCGGGTGAAGACCCCCGTGGTCTGCATCTTCGGCAAGTCCTGGGATTTCCAAGTCGTCCATGCCCTTCGCGCCACCCTGGAGGAGAACCTCCGGATGATCGGCGACTCGGTGAAGTTCCTTAAATCCAAAGGGAAAGAAGTCGTCTACGATGCCGAGCACTTTTTCGACGGGTTCAAGGCGAATCCGGAATACGCTTTGGCGGCGCTCAAAGCCGCCGTCATTGCAGGCGCCGACAACCTGACCCTTTGCGACACCAACGGCGGCAGCCTCCCCCATCAGGTGGGCGAAATCGTCGCCGCCGTTCGCGACGCTTTTCCGGAGATTTCCCTCGGCATCCACGCCCACAACGATTCCGATTGCGCCGTGGCCAATTCGCTGGAAGCCGTCCGGCGGGGATGCGGGATGGTGCAGGGCACGTTGAACGGCATCGGGGAACGATGCGGTAACGCGAATCTGATCTCCATTATCCCGGGTTTGCAGGCCAAACTGGGAAAGACTTGCATCTCCGCCGAGCAGATGCAATTCCTCACGGAGGCCTCGCGGTATATGAACGAGGCGGCGAACGTCGTCCCCAACGATCATCAACCCTACGTCGGGATGTCGGCTTTCGCCCACAAGGCGGGTATCCACGTGTCGGCGATGGCGCGGAACTCCGCCACTTACGAGCACATGGATCCGAATCTCGTCGGCAACAAGCGGCGCGTCCTGATTTCGGAACTGGCCGGCCGATCCAACATTCTTTTCAAGGCCAAGGAGTTCAACCTCGACATCGAAAAGCATCCCGAAGGCGTGGAGCGGGTGATCCGCCGGGTGAAGGAGTTGGAGAACCGGGGATACCAGTTCGAGGGAGCCGAGGCTTCTTTCGTTTTGCTGGTCGAACGGGAACTGCGCCCCTACAAACCTTTCTTCGACCTGAAGGCGTTTCGCGTCATTGTCGAGGAGGACCGCGAGAAGGATGGCTTGACGGCCGAAGCCACGCTCAAGGTGGCCGTGGACGGCCGCGCCGAGCACACCGTGGCCGAGGGCGACGGCCCCGTGGACGCTTTGGATAAGGCGCTTCGCCGGGCGCTCATCCCGTTCTATCCGTCGCTGAAGACCTTGAGCCTGATGGATTTCAAGGTCCGAGTCGTCAACGCCGCCGCCGGTACCGCGGCCAAAGTTCGGGTGTTGGTGGAGTCCAAGGACCACAAGGAGACCTGGGGCACTCTCGGAGTTTCCGAGAACATCATCGAGGCCTCGTGGCTGGCGCTCAAAGACGCGGTGGAGTACAAGCTCCTCAAAGACCGGAAACGCCCTTGACAGGGCGCGCCGATCGAAGTAACATAGAAAAGCTATGTCGTGCAAAACGCTTCTCCTTACGGTCGTGATTCCCGTCCAGGTCGTTGTCCTGGGCGGACGTCTCGCGCCGTAGCGGAGAGGCTTAAACAAGCCAGACAGGCCGCCGGCGCGAAAAAGCCCCGGCGGTTTTTTTATTTTTAAGAAGGCAGCAAAGAAGCAGCGGTCAGCTTTCAGCGTTCAGCTGTCAGCTAGTGCATAGAAGCAGCTGTCAGCTAGTGCATAGAAGCAGCTGTCAGCTAGTGTATTGAGTCATATATAACTTTACTTATTATGGAGCCAGAGCTATAATGTCCGTCAATGAGGTTGGCAGAGAGCATCACCTTATCCCCCGAGGAACAATCCACGCTGAACGCGTGGTGCGTGGGGAGGAGGTTGCCCTTCCGTCTTGTCCAACGGGCACGAATCGTCCGGATGGCCGCCGACGGCGTTTTGAACCAACGAATTGCCCGGAAGTTGCAAGTCTCCCGTCCTACGGTTCAACTCTGGAGACAACGGTTTCTGTCTTTTCGTCTGCCGGGTCTGGAAAAAGATGCGCCCCGCCCCGGACGGATTCCACGCATTCTCCATCGAAAGGTTTCCCGCATCATTCATGCGACTCTTCATACAACCCCCGCCAACGCCACACATTGGAGCACGCGAAGCATGGCCAAGGCTCAAGGCGTGAGCCAATCCACCGTTCGCCGTCTATGGAACAGGCACAACCTGAAACCCCATTTGATCGAAACCTTCAAACTCAGCCGCGACAAACACTTTCTCGAAAAACTCCACGATGTGGTTGGGCTCTACCTCAACCCGCCGGACAAGGCGCTGGTCTTGTGCGTGGACGAAAAGAGTCAAATCCAAGCGCTCGAACGCACACAACCTCTACTTCCTCTGCGTCCCGGCATTCCGGCGCGGCAGACTCACGACTACAAGCGCAACGGGACCACCACGCTATTTGCCGCCCTGAGCATGCTCGACGGCAAGGTAATCGGGGATTGCATGCCGCGCCACCGACATCAGGAATTCATCCGGTTCCTTCAGTTGATCGACGTCAAAACCCCCCGCGATTTGGATCTACACCTCATCGTCGACAACTATGGGACCCACAAGCATCAGCGTGTACAGTCCTGGCTCAAGCGGCATCCCCGATTTCATCTGCACTTCATCCCGACATCCAGCTCTTGGCTCAACATGGTGGAGCGATGGTTCAGAGAAATCACCGACAACCGCATTCGTCGGGGATCATTCAAAAACGTTCCGGAGTTGATCAAGATCATTACCCAATACATCGAGGCTCACAACCAGAATCCACGAGCCTTCGTCTGGACCGCCTCGGTGGAAAAGATCATGGCGAAAATCGCCAAATGTAAAGAAGTGTTGGACTCACCACACTAG
>PMLF01000207.1 GCA_003158755.1 Elusimicrobiota bacterium
CCTGCCGGCCCGGATCGCCCTCCGAGTAGCATCCCAGATCGATTCCCGCGTCATCCTGGACACCATCGGCGCCGAGTCCCTGGTGGGAAGGGGGGATATGCTGTTCCTGCCCGCCGGGGCGGCGTCCCCCACCCGTCTCCAGGGGGCCTTCGTCTCCGAAGAGGACGTGACCACGGTGGTCCGATATTGGAAAGAGCAGGGGGGGCCCTCCTACGAAGACATTTTCGCGGTCCTTGCATCGTCCAAAGCCCAGGAAGAAGACGCCGAGACCCGACAGGAGCTGGACGAAGGCCTGCGACTGGTCATGGAGCGCAAACGAGTCTCCCAAGACCTCCTAAAAGCCCATTTCGGGTCCTCCGCCCGGGCGACCAACGTGCTTTCCTTGATGGAAATGAAAGGGTTCATCCATAAACCCGAGGGAACGAACCGTTGGGAGATCGAATTCGACCGCATCCAGGATTATTGGCGCTCCACCGCCGAATCCGCCCGCGCCGCCGCCGAAGCCAAGAAGGAAAAGAGCCAAACTGATGGGAAATAATTCGTCGATGAAAAGAAGCTTCCAGAATGGACGNNAAACCGCTCGTGCTGAGCTTGTCGAAGCACGAACGGTCGGCGATGCGCCCCGCTCATCCTTCGACAAGCTCAGGATGAGCGGGATTCAAGAAACCACTTCCAAACCCTGGAAATTCCACCTTATTTTCTGTCTTTTTACTGTCTGCCTTGTTCATTTTTCTGTCATCGCCGCTGAAATTCCGGGAGGAGCCCGGCTGGAAAAGGCGCTCTTCCGATTGGAAGGCGCCGAAGCGAAGGTCCGTACGATTCGTTTCTCTTTCACACAGACGGCTTCGATTAAGGTGACGGGAGAGGAACAGGTCCTGAAAGGCAAAGCCCTTTTCCGCCGCCCGGATCATTTCCGCGTGGAGCATTCCACCCCCAACGCCATGATCGCCGTCTCGAACGGGAAAACCCTCTGGCTCTACAACCGGGCGCAAAACCAAGTCATGGTGGATAAATGGGAGAACTGGTCCGCCTCCGCGGGGTTCCCCAAAGGATTGGACTTCTTTCAAGAAGGCCCGTCGGACCTCCGTAAAAAATATAATGTATCGTTGGAAGAGAGGAAGGACGCCGACGTGCTTCGATTGGTTCCCAAGGACTCCGGCGGTTTGCCGCCCGTCTCTTTATTAGTGTGGGTGGATGGCGCCACCGGGTTGCCTCTCCGCACGGAGTTAGAATCTCAAAGCCTCAAAAGCGTCACGGTGGTCCGCGACGTGGAAATGAACCCCGTCCTCTCGGACGATGTTTTCACCTTCAAAATTCCGGCGGGGGCCGACGTGGTCGGCTCCCCCGATATGGAAAGGCCCTCAAAATGACGGAAACCCCGGCCGCCCCGAAACCGGCTATCGGCCAAACCCTGCGAAACCGCCGCCTTCAGAAAAGTTTGACGGCGGAACAGGTGGCCCAAGAAACCCGGATCCACATAAAGTTCATCCGCGCTTTGGAAGAAGAGCGGTGGAAGGATTTCCCCGCGCGGGTCTATCTGGAGGGTTTTCTCCGGCGTTACGCCGCCCTCCTGGGATTGGAAGAATCCGTTTTGATCCAACAGCTCCATCAGATATTCCAGCAAGAAGAGAAGCCGAAGTTTTCGGGCCCCGCGCCGAACTATTCGAGCGACGAAACCACGTTGCCTCCCGCGGCCGCCCGTTCCCTCTGGCTTTTGCTGGGAGGCGGCGCCCTCGTCCTGGCCCTGGCTTTGGCTTACGTCAAGCTGGAGGAGAGGCGTTCCTCCATGGAACATTCCGCCGCCGCCGAAACGATGGCGACGTCTCCCGTTCCTCCGACAACGCCTCCGCCCGTATCCGCGTCCCATAACGTCGAAGTTTCGGCCAAGGCCCCGGTGTGGGCGAGAGTCTGGGTGGACGGACGAGTGAAGTTCGAAGGGGTTCTGCCGGCCCGCCAGCCAAAAACCTGGACAGTCCTGCAAACGTTGAGGGTCATGGCGGGGAACCCCGCCCTGGTCGAAGTGAAGATGGACGGAACCGTCCTGGGCCCGCGACCCGGCGGGGCCGCCGGAGAAGTCCTTTGGAACGTGAATGATCAGAAATCCCTTTCCCTGATACCGTCCTCGGGAACCGTCACGGTCGTTCCGCCGTCCGCGGCGGAGCCGTCCGCCCCCGTCTTGAAACAGACCGTCCCTCATTTAAGGAAACCGTCATCCTCGGAGGGTTCCATTCCGAGGACCCGACCGACGACCCCGCCCCCTCCTCCCAAAACCGAATGACGTCGTCCGCCTCCGGCACCGCGCGGGGACGCGTGGCGCTTGTCGTTTTGGGATGCTCCAAAAACCAGGTGGAGGCCGAAAGCATGTCCTCCCGGCTGGCCGGATTGGGGTGGGAACTCACCGCCGACGCCGCCGAGGCCGACGTGACCGTCGTCCATACTTGCGGCTTTCTGGAGGCCGCCCGCCGGGAAGCCACCGACGCCGTTTTCCGCCTTCGACGATCAGCTCCCCGCACTTTCCTGGTAATGACCGGATGTTTCGCTCAATTCTTAAACGGCAAGCACCCCGCCGGCGTGGACGCCGTCCTTGGGACGGGCCAGTTCCACCGGCTGCCGGAGCTCATCGAAAAGAAGAAAGGCCTTCGGACGGTACCGGCGTCCCCCGGCGGTTTCCACGGCGAGGGAACGCCCCGGCCTCTCCTCCGGGGACAGTTGTCGTCCTATCTGCGGATTTCGGAAGGATGCCGGCACCGCTGCACCTTCTGCCTCATCCCCCAACTGAGGGGAGAATTAAAGAGCCGCCCTCCGGCGGACGTCCTCTCCGAAGCCCGGGGACTCATGGACCGCGGCATCCGGGAATTGGTCGTCATCTCCCAGGACACCACCGGCTACGGCGGGGACCTTAGACCCTCCTCTTCCATCAACGATCTGTTGAAAAAAATGGCCTCCTGGAACGACCTGAAACGTATCCGTCTCATGTACGCCTACCCTTCCGAGGTGGGAGAACGGCTGATCCGCCTCCTGGCCGAGGAACCCAAGCTGTGCGGCTACTTGGACATGCCGCTCCAGCACCTCTCGGACCCCATCTTAAAAGCCATGGGACGGGAATGGGGGGAAACCCGGACGCGAAGCCTCTTGGACCAAATGGAAAAGAAGGTTCCCCATTTAGCGCTTCGGACCACGTTCATGGTCGGATTCCCGGGCGAAACGGACGAAGATTTCCGTAAAATGTTGGGCGTCGTTGAAGAGGGGCGCTTCGAACATGTGGGCGTTTTCGCCTACTCGCCCGAGGAACGGTCGCCGTCCGCCCGCCGGCCCGGCCGGGTGCCTCCGGCCCTGGCGGAGGAACGGATGCAGGCCCTCCTCCATGCCCAGTCGGTCGTCATGGCGCGGCGCGCCAAAAAAAGAAACGGGGCTCAAATCGAGGTGATGGTGGAATCCTCCCCCGACGGGTGGACGGCCCGCGCCCCCTGGCAAGCGCCGGAAGTGGACGGCCAGGTTATTTTGGATCGTTATCCCGATACGGAAGGCTTCTACCAAGCCAAGATCACGGGAATGAAGGGAATCGATTTGAAAGCGACACTATCCCCCAAGGAGAGAGGAAAGAAGAAAGTCCTTCAATCCTCGCGCCGAGCCTAATGAACCTTCCCAACAAGCTGACGATGTCGCGGCTCCTCTGCGTGCCCTTCTTCCTGGTGTTCACCTACACCGACACCGTCTGGACGCGCATCCTGGCCCTCCTGATCTTCATCGGGGCGTGGAGCACGGACCTTTACGACGGATACCTGGCCCGGAAATACAACTTGGTCACCTCCCTCGGGATTTTCCTGGACCCCCTGGCCGACAAGCTGATCGTGACCGCCGCCCTGATCGCCTTCGTGGGCCTGCGGGAGATCCACGTGCCTTCCTGGATGGTGGTGCTGATCGTGGGGCG
>PMLF01000289.1 GCA_003158755.1 Elusimicrobiota bacterium
CGCCGCTGGCCACCAGAGGGAAAGAAGCCAGGATATTAGGAAGCGGAGATTCAAAAGACACCAAAAACTTTTTGCCTCCCTCAGCCTCCACCCATCGGCAATGTGAATGTTTGGATTCTCCAAGCGGCAGTACGTTTTTGTCCAAGTTAATGACTTGGATATTTAAATTCCGAGAGGCTACCATGCCCTCTTCCGCAATGCTCCAATACGCGTTCAGCGTCTGCCCGATTACGGGAACCGGCGGAATGTCAGTCAAAGGAAAAACTCCCGACGTCCGCACAGCGCCGCCCCGTTCCGCCGCCGCGACCCGGGCCTTCGCCTCGGCCACCGCCTTCTCCGCCGCCTCCCACCGCGCCAGCCAAGCCGTCAGCGCGGCTTTCTCCTTTTCCAGCGGGGCAATAGCGGTTTGAACCGCGGTCAATTTTTCCCCGGACGGCGTCCCGCCTTTGGCGCCCCGGCCCCGCTTATTTGTTCCCGCGGCCGCTTGGGCGGCGGCCTTGTTGGGGGCCGACACGATTTCCCAAGTGAACGGTTTCTCGATTTCGATCACCCCACTCAAAAGCTCCCCATGCTTGTTAAGGAAATCGACCAGTTTGGGGTCAACGTAGAGGCGCAAAAGACGCTTTCCATCATCCCAATGAAGACCGAAAAATGGATTCCTATTCACTCTCGGGATTATCCGTTCCTCTCCATCCCCCCGGTCAAGGTGAACCTCATTCCCCGACCAAAACAACGGACTGAGAGCCTGACCACCCAAATGATTCATGATCCTCATGCCGGCGGCATTTCCATCATGATAGAGGACAACCTTTTTCACCACTTCATTCGGCAAGACGGAGATCGCGTCCGCAAAATCCGTAAGTCCCGCCGTCTGTCCTCTTCGCGCGGCGGCGAGTTCTTCTTCAATTTTCGCCAGCCGGGCGCGGACTTGGGCGGCGGGGTCTTCCTCGTTCACCAGAGGGGTTTGAAGGATTTCGAGGAGCCGTTGGGGCGACAGGGCCTCTCCCGCCGCTTTCACGGCCTTCGACACGAAGGCCGCCGCCCGATCCGCGAACTCCACGCTTTCCGACTCCAGCGTTCTCAACGCCTCCACGATTTTCCCGGCCAACCGGACGACCGACGGGGTACGCTTCGGAACGACCGACTCGCCGGTGAACAGGATGGCCTCCAACGCCTTCGCCGGGGCGTCGTGGGATTTCCAATTAGGGGCGGTTGTCTTTAAGATTGCCCATTGTTTATGCAAATCAAGGATGGATTTTATAACTCGTTCTTTCACCTCCGCCGTCATCTTCGGTGACAGCGCGACCAACGCATCCAACGCGTCGAAACCCACGTCCCAATTTTCGTCCCGCAAACCGGTTTTAGTTTGGTCGGAGGCTTTCCAATCCTTGTCCATCCCGAGGAGCGCCTGGATCACCCGCTCCCGGTATTCGTCGGGAACGTGTGGGGCCAACGACCGCAACGCCTTGACCGCGGCGCGGTGAACCCTTCCGCTTTTATCCCCGTCCCGCAGGCCGATTTGCCGCTCCCGGGCGAGCTCCCAATTTTCATTCATTCCCAGGAGTCCCTGCAGGACCCGGGGCCAAGATTCGTCGTCCAACGACGGCCCTAAAAGTGACAAAGCCTCCGCCGAAGCCGCGCGCAACTCCGGGTCGTTATTCCTCAAGCCGGTCCGAACCTCTTCGGCATAGTCCCAGACTCTACCATCATTCCTCATTCCGAGGAGAGGTTTTAACACCCAAGGGATCGACAGGTCTTTCGTTTCGAACAGCGCGGCCAGGACTTCACTCGAAGCGGATCGAACATCTTGATTTTCATCCCACAGTCCCCATCGGTTTTCCTGATTCAACGGGACCTCATGAATATCGCCGCCGAAGATCCCGTTCAAGATCAAATTTCTCAAACTAGCCACGTTCGGAACAGACGTGGCCCTCGGGACCAGGACGGCCAAAAGCTTCGCGGCGCAGGCATTCATGAACGGGTCGTCGTCCCTCAGCCCGGTTTTCGCCAGCGGCCCGGTCCAATGGCCGTCCTGCGACCCCAAGTCCACGCCGAGCAGCCATCGGAAAACATTATGCAGATGGGAGCCATCCATCTTTGGAAGCAACGAGATCAACGCTTCCAAAGAGGCCTCGCGGTCGCCGGCGACTTGAGAATTCAACCCCGTATCCGTCTTCACCCAATTCTTATCCACCCCGAGAAGTCCTCTCATTACCTCCATTTTCTTTTCCTCCGGCGCGTCCGCGCCAAGAGGTCCCAACGCCGTGCGCGCCGTTTGGCGGACTTCGGGTACGTCGTCCCGCAACGCCGTCAAGAGCCCCTCCATCGCTCTCGACTTTTCATCCCCCATCAACTCCGGCGCCAACGCGGCCACCAACTTTACCGCGTCAATGCGGGAACTCATCTTTTCGTCCCTCAAACCGGCATTTTTGACGGCGTTCCACCCGTCGTCCACGCCAAGGCACAATTTCAATAGCCACGTTTTCCCCTCCGCCGGAATAGTGGCGGCCACCGGCAATATATGAATCGCCGGGAACTCGCCCAAACCGGATCTGTCGCTCCCGTCTGGCATCCATTGTCTGTTCAAACCGAAAATCCCCCTCAACGCCCGTAACTTCTCATCATCCGTCGTCAGCGCCGGAATCAGCGCGGCTAAAATATCAACCACCTCACGACGAAATCCAGGGCCATCATCCCGCAAACCGGTTTTGGTATTTTCATCGGCTTCCCACTTGTCGTTCACCCCCAGGCCCCATTGCAAAAGCCACGTTTTATCGGCATCCGTCAACGTCGGGATCACCGCTTTCAATATTTCCCGCGCGGCGCGTTTCCACATCGGGTGACCGTCCTTTAAACCGACCCCCGTACCGGTTCCACCTGTGTCCACACCGACACACCATCTCAATTTTTCAGACTTATCCGCCGGCGATAAGGTGATAACCAGCGCGGCCAAGGCCCTGATCGTTTCTTCCACATTTCTCTCTTCAGGGTCCCGCAAACCGATGTCCGCCCCACGACCAAGGAACAAACCCCATACAAATTCCTTGTCATCTTCCGTCGACAACGCGGGGGCCAGCGTTTCCAACGCCGTAACGGCGGCCAGGCGGATATTACTGTCTCCGTCTTTCAACATGGCCCAGAGGTCAAGAAGGCTAATTTCCCCGGCCAGGACTTTCGCCGCATAGATCTTCCCCAAAACCCGCGCCGCCGCAGGCCCGGAACCCGTCTTTTCAAGAACACCGGCAACCTGATCAAAGGTGTTGACTTGTTCCCCTCCTTCCGAAGGAGGGGCCCGGGGAGGTATGGTTTGACTCGATAGTATTCTTTCCGCCTCTGATTCCGCCACAATCTCCCCCGCCAATCGTTCGATTTCCGTCTTCGAAGAAGGCTCCTCCCCTCACTCGGTGTTTCCGGCCTGCGTGA
>PMLF01000309.1 GCA_003158755.1 Elusimicrobiota bacterium
CAAGGAAGGTATCTCGACGGAAGCGATCCGGATTAAAAGCGTGATCGACTCATTGTGATCTTGAAGGTCGCCGGCATCCATAATGATTCGTTTCAACCCGTCCTTATCGCCCGACAAAGAGGCGGCCTCGAACCGCCGAACCAATAGGCTCAAAGCGGAAGAGTTGCGTCGTTCAGGAATGGATTTCCCGATAAAATACAAATCATAGGCCGCCTGTCCGATCATGGTGATGAGCAGAACTCCCCAATGTCCTTGAACGGGAGCCCAAGCATAGAGGCCAAAGAACAGAGCATAGAGGACGATGGACGCCCCGGCCCGCCCCCCCGAGATTTTTTCGGGACTCTCCGCCGGCTTCATAGCCAGAACGGCCAAAAGGATCGTGTGCAACAGGAACGCGGCGAAAGCCGCGTGAGGCAAATATTCCAACGCCGCCGAAGTCCCTCCCAACGCTTTCGCCAAACCGCCCAATCCGAACAACGCCAACTCCCCCGCCATCCCGATTCGGCCCCACCTCGCCGCGTTCCTCCAACCGAACGCTTTGAAGATCAAATAGACCAGCGAAGCGGGTTCGGGACTCGCCGGCGCCATTAGCCTTGCTTTCCCGTCACCGACGAATCGGAGGTCGCCGTCTTTCCATTCCCATTTCGCCCAATGTTTCCATCTCCCGGTCTTGCCGTCGGTCACTCCGGAAAAAAGTAGGGAAATGTCGTTCGATGAACGGACGTCCATTTCCAATATCGAAGACAGAAGCTTCCTCCCGATGCGGAGGTATAGGGGTTTCCCGACCTTTCGCCCGTCCGGGAGGATGAAATGAGCGGGCAGTTCACCGTTAGCCCTTTCGCTCGCTCCCGACAAGACGCCCTGGATCGACGCCGTTCCCGGGGTCCCATAAGATTGCACGATTCGGTCCATCGGCTCGCTTCGGGGTTCAGTAAAATGCCCTTCCTTCCACCGGAGGACGGAGGAACCTTCCTTGCCGTTGTTCTTCGTGTACCTAAAAATCCAAACCAGCCCCTCCGGCCCCGTCCCTTCCCGGCGGAGCGTCAAGGAAATGTTCCGCAAATCGAGTCCGACCCCGAAAGGGATCACCCATAGAACCTGCGACCCGTCGGGACGGGGGAACCGGATGTTCAGCTTGCCGTTCCTCATGTTCACCAGCGGGCTGACGTCGTCGAAAATCATCCCCTCTTTCGGGAAAACGTCGAAATTCAGATCGTAGGCGGCCCTCAACTGGTCGGCCAGAGTCTCCGCCCGAAGAACCTGATCCTTCGAATAAGCGTGGCCGCCTTTGTTCCCGACGCGACTCGCGTCCGTCGACTTCACCATCAACGCCCCCGGCCGTCGCAAACCTTCCCTGGTGAAATCGAGAATGTGATGAATAACCGCCTTGGCGGATCGGATCGGGTCCATTCCGGAAATATCCACCCCCGCCGCCGCGGCAGCCGCCTTGATCATCGGGGCTTCTATCCTCCAAGCCGATTGGGACGCCAGATCAAATATACCCGCTTTGAGGATCCTGGAGACGAAATCGGGAAACCCCCGGTTGTTGTCATGGGCGTTTATGACGCGCGCGATGGAGGCGGGGACGAACGTCCGGAACAACATCTCCTCCGCCAGGTAAATGGGCACGCGCTCCTCCGAAACCAGCCTCCTCACCTCCTTGATCACGCCCGGCAGGACGGTCTCGGCGGCGAAAGAAACGGCTCCCTCCGTCCAATAACCAAGAGAGCTTTCAACGCCTCCCTTGACCTCGAACTGCTCCATCTTTTTGATCTGCCACCGGCCGTTCGGCCGGTCGAAAAACACCTCGCACCGGGTTTCCACTTTCCGTCCGCCCTTGCCCTCCGGCCAGAAGTCGATGGAAACTTTCATCGTCCCATCCGGAAGCTTTTCGACGCGCGCGTCGTGACCGAAGTCGTTCGAAAGGAGTCCCTTCCCCTTCAACTCGGCGAGCACCTCGGCCACGTCCGCGCCCGCCTTCCGGTTCGCGCTTTCATAATCCGCGGGACTCCCTTCTCCGGGGATTTCCTCGGCGATCAACTCCGCCGAAAACAACGCGGGCATGGCGGAGGCGCCCATTTTCAGGGGGTGAGCCGCCAAAAACAGTTTTTGCCCTTCGAACAGTTTTTCCAGCGGAGTTTTCTCTTGGCTGAATACGGAAAGGTAAGCGCCGCCGTTTTCGGTGTCCACTTTTTCGATCTTCGGCGTGAAGGAAATCACGGTCATGCCGGCGCGGACCAAGCGATCGTCAATGCCGGTGGAGTGGAATCCCCCCGTCACCAGGACCGCCGACTTCGCATTGCGGTCCTTCATTGACATGAGGAGGTTCTCCGTCATGGCCTCGTCGCGGGCTTGAGCTTCTTTGTAGAAGGATTCGAAGAAGAACAAATCGGGATAATTAGCGCTGTCATTCCGGCGTACGCCGGAATCCAGGCTGTAAGGCTGCTTTTGAAATTCCGCTTCAAATCCTGGACCCCGGCTTTCGCCGGGGTGACGGCTCATGGATTCATATTCTTTCCATTCTTCCGGCGTCAGGGCGAAGTCCACCAACTTCTTCGTCAGACCCAGGCGCTTGGATTCCTCCACCAAGCGTTTTTCCTCCTCGGTCTTGGCGAGACGGTCGTAGCCTGCTTTTTCCAACGCTCCCATGTCCGCGAACAAAGCCTCCGCGTCGATCGCGTCCGATAGAAGAACGTATTTCACGTAGGCGTCCATGGCGGGAAAGCGAGAAAGGGATACGCCGGATTTTTTGCACAAGTCACGGAGCGAGGCGTAGAAATCGGCGTAGCGGATTTGGCCCAGGCGGTAGGCAGCGGTGCGGTTGACGAGGGCGGCGATTTGGTCCTTCGACAACTTACGGATCAAAGCCTCGATCAGTTGGGCGCGCTCGGATTCCACGCGCTTGAAATCCATAGATTGTTCCGCGGACAACGCCTCAAGGAACAAACAGCAACCATTCTGAGACCTCCCCCCGCCCCTGCCGTGCGTGCCTGCGGCCTCTGGCGCTCCTGCAGGCCTCCTTGGAAAGGTGGGGAGACAAGCCAAAACCCTGACGTATTCCCCAAGGGGAAGAACGCTGGCGTAATACGCCTGAACTTTGCGGTCAAACGCCAGGAGTTCGGCGTTGAAAACGGCGGATTTTCGTCGGATCAAGTCGGCGGCATGGGTCTCTAAACGGGATTTCATTTCGGATTGTCGTGGCGCGCTCCGGCGGTAAGCCTCCACGTTCGCGGCGTAATGGGCGCCGTCGTCGATGCCGATTACGGGGGGAGCCTCTCCGGCGCCGGTCATCACCGCATGGATGGGACCGGAAATCTTGTTTCCTTTCAGCAGGAAGTCCGCCACTTTTTGGATCACTTCGCGGTCCGGGAAAGCGCGGTACCGGCTCACGTCGATGGGATCCGAATCGCCCTCCAAGGCCACCAGTCCGGCATTTTTTCCGTCGATCAGCGCCCCGACGGCCCGGCCGATGTTTTCCTGTGCTTCCATATTTTGGTGAACGTCCTGGATGTGAATAACGACGCGAGAGGAGGCGGGGGGTATCGTAATTTTCCGGATGGAACCGAATTGATAGGGCAAAGCGCTCAGGAGAGCCGCATGTTCCTCGGCGAAACCTTTGGGCAGATTTTGGGCCACCTGGGGAGAAAGAGTCTGGCGTTGGAGTTCGGGAAGTTGCTGGAGGATTCGGGCGGAATCCTTTGCGCCCGGAAGAGCGGCCATCCGCGCAGCATCGTCGGAAGAATTCAGCTTCCCGACTTGGCGGCGGCGCTCGGCCCACAGATTGGATTCGGTGGAATAGGCGAATAGACACTGGGCGGAGAAACACGCCAGTGTGAGAGCGGAGACAATAGAACGGGGTAGGGGACGGATCGTCATTATTTTCTCATCAAAGTGTATCCGATGAGGTTTAACGATCCATTAAGAAGTTGTAAACGTGATGTAATTTTTTTTAGGGGTCAGTTGCGAAATGGACGGGATTTTCCTCCCCCTTTGAAAAAGGGGGATTGAGGGGGATTTTAATTCACCAGGATACATCAAATCCCCCCGGGCCCCCCCTTTTTCAAAGGGGGGACGCCAATTTTGCAACAATCTCTTAGAAAGGCTCTTCCTCTCCCGCCGGGTCGGCGAATTTGGTGAATTCGCTCAAGAAATTCAAATCGATGTCGCCGATGGGGCCGTTCCGCTGTTTGAGGACGAAGAGCTTGGCTTTTCCTTTGAGCTCGGGATCGTCCCGCTTATAGACTTCCTCCCGGAATATGGCGGCGACAACGTCGGCGTCCTGCTCCAAGCTGCCGCTTTCGCGGAGGTCGGAAAGCTGCGGACGGCCGGCTTCCCCGGCGCGGCCCCGGTCTTCGGGCCGGCGGTTGAGCTGCGAGAGAGCGATGACGGGGAGATGGAGTTCCCGGGCCATGGATTTAACGGAGCGGGAGATTTCGGCGATCTCCTGCTGGCGGCTTTCGATGCCCGGAGGCCCTTTGAGGAGTTGGAGATAGTCAATGATGACCAGGGCCAGCGGCGTACCTTTTTGCCGGAGCTCGTGGGCCCATCGACGAGTGGAAGCCCGGATTTCAAGGATGGAAGGGCTGGTGGAAAAATCGAAGTACAGGGGCGCCTGGGCGATGTTGCTGGCCACGTTGGTGATGGTGGGCCAGCTTTTCCGCGCGAGGAACCCTTCCCGGACGTTCCTCAAATTGACGCGGGCCTGGGAACACAACAGACGCAGGCCCACTTCCTGCTCGCTCATTTCCAAGGAGAAGAAGACCACCGGAAGTTTTTCCTTGATGGCGACGTGCTCGGCCATGTTGAGGCAGATCGCCGTCTTTCCCATGGACGGCCGCCCGGCGATGATGATCATGTTGGCGGGCTGGAGGCCCGAGGTGAGCTTGTCGAGCTCCTTGAACCCCGTGGGGACGCCGGTAATGAACTTGTTGTTTTCGGCCAACTTTTCCAAGGCGGAGATGGCCGTCTGCATGAGCTCGGCGGAACCCATCATACCCTTGGAGCCTTTGTCCTGGGCCAGGGCGAAGAAACGCTGCTGGGCCTTGTCGAGGAGGGCGGGGGCTTCCTCCGGCGAGGTGTGGCATTCGTCCAGCACGGCCCGGGCCTCGACGATCATGCGGCGCAGGACGGCCTTTTCGTGGACGATGGAGGAGTAGTGGTCGATGTGGAGCGCGGAAGGGACGAGGTTGGTGAGCTGAAAGAGGACCGCTTGGCCTCCCACCGCCTCGAGCCGTCCGGCGCGCTGGAGGGCTTCCCCCACCGTGATCACGTCGGGCGTGACGTTTCCGTCGTGCAGTTTCTGGATGGTGGAGAATATTTCGCGGTGGGCGGGATCGTAGAAATCATCTTCCCGCAAAACGTCCAGGGCCTTGAGCATGGACTCTTTCTCGGCCAGCATGCTTCCCAGCACCGCGATCTCGGCTTCGCGGTTTTGAGGAGGGGCGAATTTTTCCATGACGTCGGGCATAAATAAATCGGGGCTCGGAGCCCGGAGATCGAAGGTCGAAGACCCCGAAACCCGAACCCCGAGCCCCGTCTTTGATTATCCGATGGCGTTGACTTGGATCTTGAAGGTGACCCTGACTTGAGGATGCAGGCGCACGGCGCCGGTGAACTCGCCGACGGCGCGGATGGGGTCTTTGAGCTCCACCCACCGACGGTCGACGGGAAGTCCTCGTTTGGCCAAGGCGTCGGCGATATCCGAGGAGGTGATGGAACCGAAAAGCTTTCCATCCTGTCCGGCGCGGACGGTCAGGCCGATGACGACCTCCGATATTTTCTTACCCTCTTCGCGGGCGGCTTCCAACTTCTTGGTCCGCTCCTCGACTAATTGGCTTTTCTTTGCGTCCCATTTCGCGGTCGTGCGCGGGGTGGCGGGAACGGCCAAGTGACGCGGGAATAGGTAGTTCCGCGCGTAACCGGGAGCAACTTCTTTGGCATCGCCGGCGACGCCCAGGTTGGGGATGTCCTTCTCGATGATGATTTTGGTCTTGGCCATGTCAGTCCCCCGTGTAAGGCAACAGCGACAGGGTTTGCGCACGCTTGATGGCTTGGGTGAGGTTGCGCTGGCACTTGGCGCAATTGCCCGTGATTCGACCGGAAAGGAGCTTACCCCGCGCCGTCAAGAAAGGGCGGAGGAGCGGCACGGCCTTGTAGTCGATCTCGCGGATCTTTTCGGCGCAGAAACGGCAGACCTTGCGCCGAATGGGCGGACGGCCGCCGCGGCGAAATCCGCCGGGACCGCCGGCCGAGGGAGCGCCGGGACGACCGCCGGGACGGGGACCGCTGTGGGGACCGCCGGGGCGGGCGCCCATGGGGCGCGGAGCGCCCGAGGAACCTGAAGGATGGATCGTGGACATGGATTATTCTCCTTAAAAAGGAACTTCTTCGGTCGCGGGAGCGGTTTCGGAACCGCCTTCCGATGGCGCGGCGCCGAGGGCGGGCTCATCCTCGCCGGAGGGAGCGCTCGCGCCTCCTTCCGCTTTTTCGAGGAACTGCACCGCGCGGGCTTCGACTTCCAGCCCGGAGCGCTTTTGCCCGTCTTTGGTTTCCCAGGAACGGCTCTTCAGGCGCCCTTCAGCGTAAACCGGGCTGCCCTTCTTGAGCCGATCGCCGCAACGCTGGGCGGCCTCCCGCCAGACGACCACGGGGATGAAAGACGTGTCGTCCTTCCATTCGCCCGACTTGGTGTCCTTATACCGACGGTTGACGGCCAGGTCGAAATGGCAGACCGGCGTGCCGGAGGCGGTGAAGCGCAACTCGGGGTCGCGGGTCAGGCGGCCGACGATGCGGATGTCATTGAGCTGGAGCAGGCGCAGGGGGGAGCTCATTGGGAACCTCCTTGGGTGGTTCGGGCGCGGCGACGGGAGCGCCCGAGGCCGGAGCGGGAGCGCCGGCGGGAACCGGTGTCGGGCGGGTGTAGGGCGCCGTGGCCGTCTGGAGCAGGGTGGCCGGCACGCTCATCGTCGGAGATCCGGGTTTGCCCTCGAGGGCCTTGCAAAGGATGTCGCGGACGATGTCCTCGCTGACGCGGAAGAACCGGTTGACCTCGGCCAGCACCGCACCGGGGGCTTTGAACATGATGAAGACGTAGAAGCCTTCCCGGTGGCGTTTGATGGGGTAGGCCAGACGACGGCGGCCCCATTTGTCGACGAGGGTGAACTCGCCGCCGCCCTTCGTGACGACCTCTTTGAGTTTTTCGATGAATTCGTCGACCCGCTGGGGGGTGTAATCGGCGGGCAGAATGAAGACGGTTTCGTAGTTGTTCAATGTCACTTCTTCCTCCTTCCTGGGCTCCCGGCGGGCGCCGGGGTGGGCCCCGCCCAAAGCTCGCGGGACCGAAGAGGCGGTAGTATACCCGAAAGCCCCTTCGACGGCAAGGACGAAAATGGAATGCGGGGTCAGACCGCGGAGTTCTTGACGAGTTTCTTGAGGGAGAGGCTGGGTTTGAAGGAAATTTTTCGGCCCGCGGGGATGGCGATGGTTTCGCCCGTTTTGGGGTTGCGGCCGGGGCGGGCTTTGCGGGCTTTCACTTTGAAGGTGCCGAGGCCGGTGAGGGAAATTTTCCCCCCGGTACGGATGGTCTCCCGGATGGCCCCCACGATCGCCTTGACGGACCTTACCGATTGGGCCCGACGGAGGCCCGCGTCTTTGGATATTTTTTGGATCAACTCATTTTTATTCATTGAACGTTCTCCCGGCCAACGGCGGATATGATGCTATTTTTGGGCGGGAAAGCTCCCCTGTCAAGGGGATTTTTTCCCGTTCCGGGAGATATCGCGAAGCGATTTCCTCAGTTCTTCGACCGATGCGAGCATCGGCGACGTCGCCGCCCCGCCCTTAGCCAAATCCTCGCCGAACAAGAGGGTGAGCTGTTTCCATAGAGAGGCGGCTTCCTCCGGAGAAAAACGGGGGCGAAGGAACGGTTTTCGTCGGCGGTCCGTCGGCACCGCCCGCTCGTACAGCGATTGACGGAGAAGCAGCGCCGACGCGGCCATCACGTCCACCGCCTCACGCCGTTCGTCCCGGTTGCCGTCCAACCGCTGGGCGAGTTCCCATCGGTCGTTCATGCCGTTGACGGCCTCCAGGTCGGAGGCGTTGCAAAGGGAATACATCTCCAGCCCGTTCAGAAGACCCTGCACGGCCCGGCGGGCCTCGGGGATCGGCTCCGTCCGGTGCGGGAGGAGGATTTTACGGGCGTCGTTGATCTTCTGCCGTTGGGCGTCCAAGGCCAGCACCAGGTCCACCACAGGGCGCCGGCCGTTCACGTCCATCACGGTCGCCCAGTGGCCCAGGTGCATCGCCTGAATGTATTCCGACCAAAAAGCGTAGAACCGTTCCGACTCGGCCCGGAGAGGCGGAGCGAAACCGGCGATCAAGAGGGAAACGCCGAAGAGGAATTTTTTCATCAGCCCTCGTTCAAGAAATCCACCAGCCGCCGCAAGCGGCCGAAGTTGTACCGATTGAAGGGAAAAGCCACCCGGGGAAGGTCCCGATGGTCCCGCTCCTCCGGGAAGGCCGCCACGGATTCGAAGGTGGAACCTTTCACGCAGATATCTTTAAATTCTTCGCGGATCTTTTCAAGGAGTTCCTCGGACAGGGCGCGCTGGAGGCGGATGACCAGACGATCCTTCACGTACCGTAGGGAATGGTAGTTGTGGTAGAAATGAGTGATCTCCTTGGCGGCCTTCTCGACGCTGTCGGTCACGCGGAAGATGTTCATGTCTTCCGGACTGATGCGGCCGGTCTTCAGGAGGTTCTTGACGACGTATTTCTTCCAATCGGCCCAATAGCTGTCGCCGGGGCGCTCGATCATGACGATGGGCATGGGGTCGGCCTTGCCGGTCTGCACCAGGGTCAGAACCTCCATCCCCTCGTCGTGGGTGCCGAAGCCGCCGGGGAA
>PMLF01000208.1 GCA_003158755.1 Elusimicrobiota bacterium
GTGTGGGGTGATGAACTACGAAATAACTCTCGCATTTTTCAACGGAGGGCGCAAGAATTTTCCGTCGAAACGTCGACGGATATTTCATCAGCGCCCCGCCGGACCGTCAAAAAAACTTTTTTGAGCGTCGGGAGTTTGGGTGATGATCCGCTCCCTCAACCAGGAATCGATGACTTCCTTGGCAAAACGGTATTGGCGGCCGATGCGCGAGGCGGGGATCTGCCGAGACCGGATCAGGGCATAAATTTTCGATTTACCGATGCCGAGGTACCCCGCCAAGTCTTTGATGTCCATAACTTCTTTGGCCGTGTTCATTCGCCAAGTTTATAACAACCCGAATATTCCTGTCAATGCTATGTTTTACCGTCTATTGCCAGGGAACTTCATTACCTAACAATGTGACCCTTTTCGACGAGGTAAGCCTTGAGGGCATCCCGCCAGGATCTCAGGGGGGCGAAGCCGAGAGGTTTCAATCGTTCGCTGCCCAAAGCAGCGTACTTGGGCCGTTTTATTTTTGAAGGATAGGCGGAGGACGGCACCGGCTTGGGCGCGGGAAGACCGACCAGCCGGAGGGCTTCCGCGGCGAATTCCCACCAGGAGCAAGCGCCGGGGTTGACGATGTGATAGACGCCGCCGGGCGCATTCCGGTCGATGAGTTCCCACAAGCGCGCGGCCATGTCCCGGGTATAGGTGGGCGATACGACGATATCGTTGACGACGGAAACGTCCTCCCCCGCCTTGGCCTTCTTGAGGATCGACTCCACGAAATTCCCCCCCTTGCCCAAAGCCCCCGCCGCGCCGAAAAGCGAAGCCCCCCGCGCCACCACCGCGTCCGGCGCCTCCACCTGCGCCAGGCGTTCGCCGGCGTATTTAGAAATGCCGTATACGTTCAGGGGCCGGACCGGATCGGATTCCACGTAGGGCGCGCCCTTTTCTCCGTCGAAAACGAAATCGGTCCCGATCGTGAGGAGCCGGGCGCCGACGCCGCGGGCCGCCGTCGCGGCGTTCCGAGCGCCGAAGGCGTTCACGGCGAAGGCGAGCTCGGGCTTTTCCTCGCAATCCTCCGTGCGGGTGAAGGCTGTCGTGTTCACCACCCAGGCCGGCCGATGTTTTTCGACGAGGGTCCGCACGGCCCCGGCGTCGGTCACGTCCGCGTCGGCTAAGACGGCCCCCACGACGTCGCGTCCCGGGTTGGTCTTGACCAAGTCCGTGCCCAACTGTCCGTCGGCTCCGAGGATTAGGATTTTCATTTGGGATTAATATATCACTTCAAGAAGCGTGAGCCCTCGGGCGGGGAGGGCGAGGGGGACGGGGTCTTTTTGTCCCCAGCCGATTTGCGCCAGATGACCGGCCAGCCGGCGAGCCATGCGTTTCAAAAATCGGTTCGAGGTAATCTCCACATGGAGGCGGTCGCCCGTTTTTGAAACGCGGAACGCCGAAACATCGCAGAGGGTCCCGTCGGTAAACGGCGGCATTCCGAAACGGGCGAAATCGCGCCTGCCAATCCATCGGCGGGCTTCCTTCCCCATCGCCGCGACGTTCAAAGGTCGGGCCTCCCAATGGACGAGACCCCGGTCCAAGGCGGGCCGCGCGGCTCGATTAAGGATCGTATAGCGGTAAGTTTTCCTGCGCGCGTCTTTTCTTGCGTGAGCGTCCTTCGGCGCGCGCTCCGCCGACAACACCGAAACGTCTTCGGGCAATAAGTGGTTGAGTCCCTTGGCCAGGTCCCCGGGAAATGGACGCGGTTCCAAGAAGGTCGCGACCTGCCCCGCCGCGTGGACCCCCGCGTCGGTGCGCCCCGCGGCGACGACGGGGACGCGCGTCTTGAACAGGACTTTCAGGGCTTTTTCCAGTTCTCCCTGCACCGTCCGGCGACCGGGTTGAGCCTGCCAACCGTCGAACCTCGCACCGTCGTATTCCACCGTCAGGAGGCGGACGGTCTTCCGCATAAGTTTTCCACGATTTCGTCGATTCATAGCTTTCAACGGTACTCCAATTCTTAATTCCCTTCAAGAGTCAGCCGCGAATTACCTATTATATATCCATGGAATTACTCGGGAAAACGGCGTTGATCACCGGCGGCGCCCGGATTGGACATTCGGTGGCGTTGGCCTTGGCGCGGAGGGGAGCGGACATCGCTTTGACCTACCGCGCCTCCGCCGGCGCCGCGGCGGAGACCGTCCGCCAAGCGCGCGCGTTGGGACGGAAGGCCGCCGCATTCCGCGCGGACTTAGCCCGCCCGGCCGAGGCGGATCGAGCGGTTAAGGCGGTTCAGAAAGCGCTGGGCGGCGTTGACGTCCTCGTCCACTTGGCTTCGGTTTACGAAAAAATCCCTTTGACCACCCTGGAAAAGGATCCAAAGGACATGGGCGAAGGACCTTCCGCCGTGGATTTGGGCGCGGCGTTTCGGCTGGCCCTCCGTTGCGCGCCCGTCATGCATCGCCGGGGAGGCGGACGGATCGTCCTGTTTTCGGATTGGACCGCGGCCGGAGGACGTCCCCGGTACAAGGATTTCATCCCTTATTACGTCGCCAAAGCGGGAGTCAAGGCTCTGACGGAAGCTCTGGCGCTGGAACTGGCGCCGGACATCCTCGTCAACGCCGTGGCGCCGGGACCCATCCTTCCCCCGGCGGGGATGAAGAGGAAAGACGTTGAAGAAGTGATGAAAGCCACTCCCCTCCGCCGTTGGGGCGGCCCCGAGGAAATCGCCAAAGCCGTCCTGTTTTTCGTAGAATCCGATTTCGTGACCGGAGAGACGTTGCGCGTGGACGGAGGGCGGCACCTTTGGTGATTTTAGGTTACTACTCAGGTCCATGGCAGTCCCCGACGGGGACCCTACCGGGCACGCGAGAGGCCAGAGGCCTCTCGCTCTATCGGGACGGCCTGCTCTCCGACGCAGGCCGTCCCTTACGGCCCGTACGGAACCCCGTCGGGGACTATGGACCTGAGTAGTTGCGATTTTAGACTTTATTAGGCGGACGCTATGAAAAGAATATCCCTCCCTCCCATGTCTCTCGGGTCAAAGACCGAAGACCGGCGATCGCAGATGCTTCTTTGGGGATATGGGTTCGGAGCGGCGTTGATCGGAATGGGGCTGTTGGTCCTTTCCATCGCGTTGGGAAGCGCGCTCCACTCGGCCACGCGGGGCATCCAAAAACTGTCCATCCCCGGCCGCCGGATGGTGACGCTCAAAGAAGGCCTCTACGTCGGACTCCTTCCCGCCCCGAATAACGGGCCGGCCTTATCCGCGCGGGACGTGGACGTGGTGATAAACAGCGAAGACGGCGCGCCCGTCACGCTGGTCCCCTTTCCGCCGGAAGCGGCTCAAGCCAACGCGAAGATCGGCACGTCGCTTTTCCAAACCGACATCCCTTTCGACGGACGCTACGAGGTCCAGAGCCGGGCGGCGGAGAACGCCCCGCCGGCCGAGCTTCTCCTGATCCACGAATCGTTGAGCCGCAACCGGTCGGACATCGCCGTGGGAGTGATCCTCATGGCGGTCTTGGGCGGGTTTGGGACCATCGTCCTAATCCTGACCCATCGGCGAGGGGCGGCGGCCAAGGCTGTGAAATAAGCTTTTAAAAATGAAGGAAATGGAGGTTCTATGCGAAAAATTATCGCCGCATCCCTGATGATCTTTTCCCTGGCCGCGATGGTCCGGGCGGACAACGTCTACACCTTTGACACGGACCATACCAGCATCGGTTTCGCCATCAAGCACATGGTCATCTCCACCGTCCGGGGAAGATACAACAGCTTTTCGGGCTCCATCGTTCTCGACGAAAAGGCGCCGGTCAACTCCTCCGTCAAGGTCGTCATCAAGGCCGCCTCCATCGACACCGGCATCCTCAAGCGCGACGAA
Organism: Elusimicrobiota bacterium; assembly: GCA_003158755.1. Classification (GTDB taxonomy): domain Bacteria; phylum Elusimicrobiota; class Elusimicrobia; order FEN-1173; family FEN-1173; genus FEN-1173. The sequence continues at coordinate 3,863 of PMLF01000208.1, forward strand.
CACCTGAGATCCGCCGACTTCTTCGACGTGATGAAATATCCCGACATCACCTTCGTGAGCAAAAAAATCGAGAAGAGGGGTTCCTCCTACGAAATGACGGGCACGCTGACCATGAAAGGCGTCTCCAAGGACGTGTCGTTTCCCTTTTCCCTGTCCGGACCCATGAAAGACCCGTGGGGCAACTCCCGGGTGGGCGCCGAGGCGACTCTGGTCATCAACCGTCTGGATTACGGAGTGGCGTGGAACAAGGCCATCGAAGGCGGGGGACTGATGGTGGGCAACGACGTGAAGATCGAGCTTTCCGTGGAAGGCGTCAAGAAGTAAAGAGGTTTAACCCGGATTTCCCAGTTGGATCTCTGGTTCCGTCGAAACTATCTGGACTTTTTTGTGCCGTCCTTCCGGCGAAAGCCGGAATCCAGGGAGTACAACTTTCGTTGAAAATCCGCTTCAAACCCTGGACCCCGGCTTCCGCCGGGGTGACGTCAACTGAAGAATCGGGTTAACGCGGGCCGTCGGTCTCCTCGAACAGGTGGGACCGGCGGTCCGCGTCGTTTATCGGAAGCCGGAATCGCGCGGTGAGCCCGAAGGAAAACACCTCCCATCGCACTTCGTTGAGTGGGGAAACGCTCACGGTTCCGTCCCCCGCGAACGTCGTGTCGGTCCCGCCGGTAGCCCACCTCCGTCGCCAATCAACCAAGGCGCCCACGTCCATATCCTCGTCCAACGCATAGAACAAGGAGAACCCGAAGTCCCACCCCTTGCCTTCCGCTGTGTGCTCGAAACTCTTGGGGTGATTAAAATCGGGCCGCAGGTTCCAATCCGCATCGGCGAGATAGGTGAGGCGGGGATAATAACGAAAGACGCCTCCCATCCGCAGTCGAGGCGCCATCGCCATCGTGGCTTCCAACCCCAGCCATCCCCCCGTCCAACGATGTTGGTAGTGGGAATCAAGCCTACCGAAAGGACCTAACGGCACCTTATTACCGTAACTTGAAATGGTTTGAAACCCATCCAACATGAAAAGACGCTCGGAAGAATAGGACCAGCCAAGCAAAGGGGTCATCATCGTTTCCGCCGGGTCCCCGGTCGGAAAACCCGTCCCGATCCGTATGTCGCGGGTATCTCCCATGTCCGACTGGTTGTTGGAGCGGGAAAATTCGTACGTGCGGTCGTCCCCCCCATAATCCGAATCCTGGTTCTTGCCGGCGACGATGCGGCCGCCGCTCCAGTAAGCCTGGAACAAAAAAGCGTTCATTCGGTGAACATCGCCGGCGAGGCGCACTTCCTGGACCTTGATGTCGCGCCAGCTGAGTTCCGAAAGCACGTTAACATCGGGATATCCAGGTCCCGGAGACCCCGCAATGTTCCAGCGAAAGTTATCCGTGCGAAGCCCTAGGGAGGCGTCAAAGGATGCGTCAACGCCGGAGGCGTTTCCGGGAGAAGCCATCGCCTCGATCGTGGCGGACAAGAAAAAAATAAGGGCGAAACGACGGACCATGGGCGGCTCCTTACGAATGATGTCCGGGACGGGAGAAGAGAGCCTTCTGTCCGTGGAGCTGTTCGGCGAAACCCATGCGCTTGAAAAGGTTGTCGCGATCGGTAATGGCGAGGACCTCGTAGATGCGTCGCCGGCGCGCTTCCTTGAGGCAGTGGGCGATGAGGGCGCTGGCAACGCCTTTCCGCCGGTGGTTGGGCCGGACCGAAACGGACCGAACTTCCGCCAGCTTTTGACAGTACACCTCCAGCGAGCAACAAGCGATGAGCCGCCCGTCCTCCTCCGCCAACCAGAAATGCCGGATGTTGCGGCGGAGGTCGGAGGGACTGCGCTTGAGGATCTTCCCGCTTTTGGTGCCCAATTCGATCAACTCCAGGATCGCCGGGATGTCGACGACGCGGGCTTTCCGGATCGAGGCGTTCTCCACGAAATTTATCGCCGGGGGCGGGGACGACGCATGGTCTGGGTGTGGCGGCGGGACCAGGACGATTCCCAGGGAGTGCGCGAGACGGAGGGCGTGAGCTTGGGCGGAACGAGGTAGGGAAAATCCGGAAGCATGGCCCGGGGGAACTTGATGCCGACGAAGGTCTCGATGGCGGTGATCTCCCGGCTCTCCAGCATCGGATCCATTAAAGTGATGGCGTCGCCAACGCCGTAGGCGCGGGCCGTGCGGCCCACCCGGTGGACGTAATCTTCCGGGTGTTGGGGCACGTCGAAATTGATCACGTGGCTGATCCCTTTGATGTCGATGCCCCGGGAGGCGATGTCCGTGGCGACCAAAATTTTCACGCGGCCGTGCCGGAAGTCTTCCATGGCCGCGGTCCGTTCGGATTGGGTGCGGTTGGAATGGAGGATGCCCAGCTTCATCCCCGCCCGGCTCATCTTGGCTTCGAGGACGTCGGCCCCGGATTTGGTCCGGGTGAAGATGAGGACCGATTTAAACTCCAAATCTTTCAGGAGGGCCAATACGAAATCGGCCTTCTGGGATTGGGAAATGGGATAGAGCACCTGGCTGATGCCCTCGGCCACGGTGGCCGGCTTGGCGATTTCGACGCGGACGGGGTCCCGCAGGGCGAAGGAAGCGATGCGCTCCACTTCCGGCTGGAGCGTGGCGGAGAAGAGCATCGTCTGCCGCTCCGACGGAACCTGGCGGAGGATCGCCCGGATGTCGGGAAGAAATCCCATATCCAACATCCGGTCGGCCTCGTCCAAAACCAGATACCGAATGCCGTCCAGGTTGAAAGCGCGGTGCTCCAAATGATCGAGGAGGCGGCCCGGGGTCGCCACGACCAACTGCGCGCTCTTGACGGCGCGCCGCTGCTGATCGTAGCCCTCGCCGCCGATGATCACCGCGCCTTTAAACGGAGTGTGTTTGGCGAGGGAAAGAAAGGCCTCTTCCACCTGGGTGGCGAGTTCCCTCGTCGGGACGAGGATGAGGGCCTGAAGCCCTTGGACCTTTTCTTTCAAAAAGTGTTGAAGGATGGGAAGGACGAACGCCGCCGTCTTGCCCGAACCCGTATGGGCGCAGCCCATGACGTCCCGGCCCTCCAAGGCGATGGGGATGGCCTGTTCTTGGATGGGAGTCGGCTGAGTCCATTCGAGTTCTTTGACGGCGCGGGCGAGATCGGGATGAAGTTGGAGTTTGGAAAAAGGCATTGTAGGCGGAAGTTTAGCAGATTTCCGGCGGCCGCGGTCCGTCGGAATATCAGCCGGGGTCGGTTTCCAGGAACCAGCCGCCGCCGAGGGACGTCGAACGTTTGGAAGCGCCCAAGGCGGGATCGTACACCACCCGCGACGGCGCCTCTTTGGCGGGCGCGAACATCTGGACGGCGACGCGACCGTGGAGGCCCGGGCCCGAACGGACGGCCCGGTATCCGCCCACGGTTTTGAGGAGGTCCAGGTAGGCGTCGTACCGCCGGGGAGAGAGGTCCACGGCCTTCAGCATCTCCTCCCGGGACAAAAACAGGCCGGGACGGCGAGGGCTGGACCAGCGCCCGTCGAAAAACCAAAATTCCCGCACGTTGTCCGGGCCGACGGAGGTCACCGACGGCTCGGCCAAGAGCATGTCTTTCAAAAGACGAAATTGGATTTGACGCTCGAAAAACCGCGCGCGAGAGTTCCCGGCATCCGTCGAATGGAAAAAGGGAATCGCCAAGAACGCGGCGGTTCCCAGCGCCAAGGCCCACGTCGTTCCAACTCGTAGGAGAGGATGGTTTTTCGCGCGACGAACGGAGGCGCGACCCGCGGGGATTCGTTCGGTGGGGATGAAACGATGCCGAGCTTCGACCATCGAAACCACCTCCGGACAGGAAAGAGCTAAACGTTATCTCCACCCAATAACTACATATGGTGGTGCCGAAATTACCGACACAATATACCGCCGGAGGCGTCTATTTGTCAACAATCGAAATCCCAAAAGATCACGGAAGGCATTGCCCTTTTGGCCTCCCCCTTTGAAAAAGGGGGAGGGAGGGGGATTTGTTTTAGTGTCATTCGTCGACGAAAATCCAAAAAATCAAATCCCCCCTCGCCCCCCTTTTTCAAAGGGGGGAAGACGGTCGCATTATTCATCGTTTTGGTGAGAGGGGCTCGTCGGAAAAAATGGCTTATCTGAGCTTTTGGGATCCCATGTTTTCTTACATCGGCTCGGCTTGAATGGACGCCGTGAGCCGATGTTCCTCCCCCGGAGCCAGGGTCACGACATCCCCCAAGGCGTTGGCGGGTTCCACGCAGAGGAAATCGCGAAACTGATCTTCGCCGATGTCGGAAAGGCTTTTGGCCTTTTCCATCCAGGGATTCCACACCACCGTCGATCGACTCCCGGACTTTTCCACGACGATCCGCCGACCGAGGAGCGGATCCTCGAGGACCAGCCGGTCTCCCGGATCGTCGTACACCCGGTCGGTCTCCGCGCCGATCTCCACGGGACCTTGCTGAACCCGGCGTTCGGCGGGGTGCGATGGATCGACGAACGTTTTTCCCTCCAAACCGCGGAGGCGGACCTTTCGAACGTCCGACACGGCGAAATAGCCGTGCAACGCGCCGCCGACCGTCATTCGGGAATCCCCGGTGTTCCGGGCCGTCAACGCCAGTTCCAGGACCGGTCCCACCGAAACGGCCAAGCGCAAATCGAAGGAATGTTTCCAGCCTGCCGCCGGGCCCGCCTCCATTGGAAACCGGAAAACCAATTTATGACCGCCGTTCTCCGTGGCCCAAGCGGCGTCCAAAGCCCAAGCCGACAACCGCGCGAAACCGTGGTTCGGTTTGGTCTCGTCCGTCGGATGGGGTCCGAACCAGGGCCAGCAGATCGGCACCCCTCCGCGGATGGACCGTCCCGGCGAGAAGACCGCCCGGGGGCTCAGCCAAAGGACGGGGTGCGATCCACGGGGAACGTACGTGAGCACTTGCGCCCCGTGAAGGGAAACCCGGGCGACGGCGTGGTCGTTCTCCACCCGCACGACGGGAGAGGAAGCTCCTCCTTCCGCCGCCAGGCCGGGAACACCGCGGATGGCGTTCATGATTTCGGTTAAAGGAAGCGGCCCGGAACAAGTCGATCGGTTCCCACGTACGATCGGAGGACTTCCGGCACGACGACGGAACCGTCGGCCTGCTGGTTGTTTTCCAGGAGGGCGGCCATGGTTCGCCCAACGGCGACGCCGGAGCCGTTCAAGGTGTTCAGGAGGACTTTAGTACCGTCTTTTCGTTTCATCCGGATTCCGATTCGCCGGGCTTGGAAGTCGGTGAAGGTGGAACAAGAGGAGATTTCACGGTAGGCGCCGGGATTCTTGGGGTCCGCGCTGCGGTCCCCCGGCATCCACACCTCGAGGTCGTAGGTCTTGGCCGAAGAAAATCCGATATCGCCCGTCACGAGGGCCACCACGCGATAAGTCAAACCCAAGCGCTTCAGGACTTCCTCGGCGTGGCCGGTGAGCTTCTCGTGCTCGGACAAGTGGTCCTCGGGTTTCACGAACCGGACCAGTTCCACTTTATTGAACTGGTGGTTGCGGATCAATCCCCGGGTGTCCTTGCCGTAGGTGCCGGCTTCCCGGCGGAAACAGGCGGTGTACGCGGTGAGCGCGATCGGAAGTTTTTCCTCGTCGATGGTTTCGTCGCGGAAGAGGTTGGTCACCGGCACTTCGGCGGTGGGGATCAAAAAGAGGTCGTCCTGGGTTCCGTACAGCTCCTCCGCGAACTTGGGGAGCTGTCCCGTCCCTGTCATGGTCTGGCGGGTGACGAGGTACGGCGGGAGCACTTCCGTGTAGCCGTGTTCTTTGGTGTGGAGGTCCAGCATGAACTGGATCAAGGCCCGTTCGAGCCGGGCGCCCCAACCGATGAGGAGGGAAAACCGCGCGCCGGATAATTTTGCCGCCCGAGAAAAATCGAAAATGCCCAGATTTTCCCCGATCTCCTGATGATCTTTCGGCGTAAAAGGGATGGCGGGTTTGGAACCCCATTCACGGATCACCGGGTTCAACGCCGGGTCGGCGCCGACGGGGACGGAAGGATCCGGCAGGTTCGGCAAACCCAAGAGCTTTTCCTCCGCTTCCGCCTGCCTCGCCCGGGACTCCTCTTCCAGCCCTTTGATTTTTCCTTTCAGCTCTTCCATTTCTTTTAGGAGTTCCGAAGCGTCTTTCTTTTCCCGCTTCAACCGTCCCACGTCGTCCGCGGCTTTGTTCCGTCGCGCTTGAAGCGGCTCCAATTCCTTTTGAGTCGCACGCAACCGGCCGTCCGCCGCCAAGAAATCCTCGAAAGCGGGCAGGTATCGACCGCCCCGGTCTTCGAAGGCCTTTCTCACGACGTCGGGGTTTTGTCGGACTATTTTGATGTCGAGCATATGGGTCGAATATTACAAAAAATGCGGGCTTTACCTTTCCTGGTCTTTCCGTTCAAGGGTATGGACATCAAACCGCAACATCCTCAGTTGGGGGGCGAGCCAAGCCGAGGCCGTGACGACGAGGAGCGTCACCACGCCCCCGAACGCGACGCAGGGCACGGTACCGATCCATGCCGCCACCATTCCGCTTTCAAAGGCGCCCAACTCGTTGGAGGCGCAAACGAAGATGGAACTGGCCGCCGCGATCCGGCCCCGCAAGGGATCGGGAGACAACAGCCTCAGCATGGACCGCCGGATCACCATGCTGATACCGTCGAACGCGCCGCTGAGGAACAGGGCCGCCAGGGATAGCGCGAAATTCTTCGAAAAGGCGAACAGGAGGATGCTGACCCCGAATCCCGTCACCGACAACAAGAGGTCTCTCCCCGCGTTGGCGATGGGCGGACGATGCGTGGCCGCCAGAGTGACGAACAAAGCTCCGAAAGAGGTCGCGGCGTTCAATAACCCCAACCCCCTGGCTCCCACATGAAGAATGTCGTTGGCGTAAACGGGCAGGAGGATCACGGCGCCTCCGAAAAAAATGGAGAACAGGTCCAAGGCCATGGCCGTGATCAGAGGCTGGTTCTTGAATAGGTACCGCCATCCGACGAGGATGCTTTCATGCACTCCGCCCTGGAACTCGGGCGGCGCTTGGGGTTTGGGCGGAATTGCGGCGGTGAAAATCCAGGAGAGGACGAAACATCCGGCCAACAACAAATAGGATCCGGCCGCTCCCCAAACCTCATAAACAAACCCGATCACGGCCGGCCCCAGGACCGCGCTGCTGATCCAGGTGCTGCTGATCCAGGAGGAGGCATTGACCGTCAGCGGCTTCGGCACCACCAGGGCTTCGAACGCCGTCGCGGCGGGATCCGAAAATCCCCGCGACACGCCGGCAAGGAAGATCACCGCGTACAGCCCCGCCAAGGCGCCCGCGCGCATTTTCCAGGAGATGAACGCCATGGCGAGGGCGCACAAGACGGACGCCGCGCGGGTGGTCAGGAGGATATTCCGCCGGTTGAAGCGGTCCGCCACGTAGCCGCCGAAGGACGCCACCGAAATGGCCGGGATCGCCTCGATCAGGCCCAACCATCCCAGCGCCAAGACGCTGTGAGTGAGTTGGTAGATTTGGAACCCGACGATGACGGCCAACGCTCGCCCGGCCAAAGTGAAAAAGCCGATGGACCCAATGAAAAGGCGTATATCGGAATTTGTTAGCGCGGCGGAAAAATGGCGGGGGGAGCGGGACTGTTCCATGGGGGTTCTTTTCGAATTTGCCCGCTCTCAACCGCCTCCTCCCCCCACGGTTCCCGTTGGGGGAGGAGGCTTATTTAAGAGGCGGACGGTTCGGCTTCGTCCTCTTCGGCCACGACGGGGGCGATGTTTCCGAGCTTGTCCCCCTCCTCCAGCCGGAGCAGGCGGTAACCCTGGGTGTTGCGGCCGATGACGGAGAGGTCCTTGGTGTGCACGCGCACGGTCATCCCCTTTTCCGTCATGAACATGAGATCGTCCTGGTCCATGACGAGCTTGATCCCGACCACCGCGCCGTTCCGATCGGAGGTCTTGATCGTGATGATCCCGGCGCCGCCGCGGTTCTGGTCGCGGTACTCGGAAAGGTCGGTCCGCTTCCCGTAGCCGTTTTCGCAGGCGGTCACGAGGGTCTGTTTCTTCCCTTCCTCGATGACCTCCATGCCGACCACCTGGTCTTCCTTGCCCAGGCGGATGCCGATGACGCCTTTGCCGGGACGCCCCACTTCGCGCACCTGGCCGACGGGGAACCGGATGGACATCCCGCTCTTGGTGCCGACCATGACCTCTCGCTTCTCGTCGGTGAGCTTGGCGTCGATCAGGACGTCTCCTTCGCTCAGGCCCATGGCGATGATCCCGCTCTTGCGGATTTCGGTGAACTCGTCGAGGCGGGTCTTCTTGATCATCCCCTTCCGGGTGCACATGAGGAGGTATTGGTCTTTGGTTTTGGCGGGATCGAACGATCCCACGGCGATGGCGGAGGTGATCTTCTCGTCCGGGCTCAGTTGGACCAGGTTCACCGCGGCCTTGCCGCGGGCCGCCCGGCCGCCTTCGGGCACCTCGTAGACGCGGAGGGCGTAGGACCGGCCTCGGTTGGTGAAGAGGAGCAGGTGCGCGTGGGTGTCCGTTACGAAGAGCTGCTCGACGAAGTCCTCGTCCTTGGTCCCGACGCCCGTCACTCCCCGACCGCCGCGCTTTTGGGCCTTGTAGGTATCGGCGGGGAGGCGCTTGACGTAGCCCGCGTGGGAAAAGGTAACGACCACGTCTTCCTGGGCCACCAGGTCCTCCATGGAGAGTTCCTGGGAGGCCGCGACGATCTGAGTGCGGCGCTTGTCGCCGAACTTGGTCTGAAGGTCGCGGAGCTCCTCTTTAATCACGCCCAGGATCTTCTTGGGGTTGGCCAGGAGGTCCTTCAGGCGCGCGATCGTTTTGATAAGTTCCTTGTATTCGTCCTCCAACGCTTCGCGTTCCAGGGCCGTCAACTGGTGGAGCCGCATGTCCAGGATCGCTTGGGCCTGGATCTTCGAGAGCTCGAATTTTTCGATCAACGAGTTCCGGGCGGCTTCGGTGTTCTTGGAACTGCGGATGACCTTGATGACCGCGTCCAGATGGTCGATGGCGATCCGCAGTCCTTCCAGGATGTGGGCGCGGTCTTCGGCTTTCTTCAACTCGAACTTGGTGCGGCGGACCACGACCTCGCGCCGATGCTCGACGTAATACTTGATGACGTCCTTCACCGGGAGGACGCGCGGTTTGCCGTTCACGAGCGCGAGCAGGATGACGCCGAAGTTGGTTTCCATCTGCGTCATTTTGTAAAGGTTGTTCAGGACGACGTTGGAGTTGGCGTCGCGCTTGAGCTCGATCACGACGCGGATGCCGTCCCGATCGGACTCGTCGCGGATGTCCGAGATATCCTCGATCCTCTTGTCCCGGACCAGGTCCGCAATGGACTCCAGGAGCGTCGCCTTGTTCACTTGGTAAGGAAGCTCGTTGATGATGATGGCCTGCTTACTGCCCCGGATGTCCTCGATCTCGGCCTTGGCGCGGATCGTCACGGAGCCGCGGCCCGTTTCAAAGTATTGCTTGATCCCTTCCCGGCCGGTGATGGAGGCGCCGGTGGGGAAATCGGGGCCCTTCATGATTTTCAATATTTCGGAAACGGTGATGTTTTCGTTTTCGATGTAGGCGCACACCGCCTCGCAGGTCTCGGTCAGGTTGTGGGGGGGAATGTTGGTGGCCATGCCGACGGC
>PMLF01000250.1 GCA_003158755.1 Elusimicrobiota bacterium
GTCCATGAAGCCGAACCCTTTGGCTTTGAGTTCCCCGTGGCGGCGAACGGAATCCAGATACCTGGAATTTCCGCCGTCAATCAACAGATCGCCCTTGGAAAGGAGGGGAGTCAGCCCGTCGATCATCTCCTGGGTGACGTCGCCCGACGGAACCATGATCCAAATCGCCCGGGGAGCCTTCAGTTTGGAAACGAGTTCCTGGAGGGAAAAAGACCCTTCGGCGCCTTTCTTCATGATGTCCTGGACTTTCGACGCGGTCCGGTTGAACGCCACTACCCGGTGTCCGCCCTTGACCAGCCGCTCAACCATGTTGGCGCCCATGCGCCCCAACCCGATAAAACCCAGTTCCATTGGAAACCCCTTTTTTCTTTTCCGGCTACTTCTTTTTCGAGAGCACTCCCTTGGCCGCTCGGATCGTCTTGGCGACGACGGCCAGGTCGGAGGAGACCTTGGACAGGTGGAGGCGAAGGGATCGCAAACCGTGCTCCTTGAGCGCCTGGAAGTCGCCCAAGGCTTGGGCCGATTTCAGCGTCGAGAAACCGTAGCCCGCTCCGGGAATCTCGATGTCCTTGGCGTCCTGGGCCGTAATTTGGATGAAGAGCCCCGTGGGTTCCCCTCCTTTGTGCAGCTGGCCAGTCGAATGAAGGAAGCGGGGGCCGTAGCCCACCGTGACGGCCGTTCCCGTCGCCGATTGGATCTTCCCCCGGAGAATTTGGAGGGCTTTGTGGTTCGCCGGGTTGATGGTGATGTAAGCCATAAGGGCTACGTAATCGCCGGCTTTGGATCGGGCCAAGTGGGCGTTCACGGCGTCTTCTAGGGACTCCGCGGGGCGCAGGTCTTTGTCCGCCCACACGGAGACGCTGCGGGTCTTGAGGAACGGCGTCTCCTCGGGGAGCTTCTTCGCCGCCTCGAACTGGGCCAAGATGCGGCTGGTGTTGGCCTTGCTTTCGGAGACGTTCGGTTCGTCGAAGGGATTGACCCCCAGCGCCGCGCCCGCCGCGGCCGTGGCCGCTTCCCATCGGAAGAATTCCCGACCTAAATCATATTTATCCGCCAGATCGATGCGAACCACCGGGTGACCGGCGGCTTCCAAGGCCTTCAGACCCGCCGGATGCTTTCCACCCACGGCCAGGGAAACGAACACCCGATCGTTCCCGTAATTCTTGGGGGAACCCAACGTTTCTCCCTCCACGGGGACCAATCCCCGGCCTTCCTTGCCCGTACTCTCGGCGACGAGTTGCTCCACCCACAGGCCGAAGGAATCGATTTCCTTGGACAGGACGAAGGTGACCTTGTCCCGTCCCGCCTTCCCCAAAAGACCGAGGGCGGCCCCCAAGACCAAAGCTTCGTTGTCCTCGACGGGAATGTCCGCGCCGCACGCCCGGGCGAAACCCCCGGCGCGTTCCAATAGCCGCCCCACATCCACGCCCAAGAGCGAAGCCGGCACCAAACCGAAATAGGTGAGGGCCGAAAACCTTCCGCCCACGTCCTCCGGCGTCGTGAACACTTTGCGGAACCCTTTTTCCCGCGCCAGCTTTTCCAGGGACGTCCCCGGGTCCGTCACGGCGACGAAGTTTTCGCCGGCGGCGCCCGGTTTCGCTTTCTCCACCTTGGCTAAGAAATACTTGAAAAGGGACATCACCTCGATGGTGCCGCCGGACTTGGAGGAGACAATGAACAGGGTCTTCTTGATCGGGATCGACTTCTCCGCCTCAAGAATCTGTCCCGGGTCGGTGGTGTCCAATACGAACAACTTCAAACCGCCGTCCAAAGCGCCGAAGGTCCGCCGCAGGACTTCGGGGCACAAGCTCGATCCGCCCATGCCCAAGAGGACCATATGGGTGAATCCCGCCCGGCGGATGTCCGCGGCGAAAGCGCGCAATAGACCAGCCACTTTCGGCATGTCGTCGGGGAGAGAAAGCCAGCCCAATCGGTTGAGGATGGTTGCTTGGACGCCTTCGTCGGTCTTCCAAAGCGACGGGTCCTTGGCCCACAACCGCTTGGCGAAATCGGCGGGCAATTTTTGGAGCGCGGAAGCGGCGTTGACTCCGGTAATCTGCATGGAAACGTCCTCCTGCTATTTAGGCTTTTGCAAATTGGGAAAAAATCGCTCGTGTTGAGCTTGTCGAAACACGAGCCTCCGTCGCAGGAAACCGCCCATCCTTCGACAGGCTCAGGATGAGCGGCCCCAAAGCAACCGTCTTCTCGCTATTTCAGAGCGAGTTGTTTCTCCAGCGCTTCCTGTTTCGCGGTCAAGCCCGCCATCAGTTTGTCGTAGGAATCGATGAACGCGGCGACGCCCTCCGCCTCGAGCTTGTCAGTGACCTGCCGGAGGTCGATCCGTACGAGGTTCAGTTTTTCCAAAACGTCCATGGCTTCGGGCAACCTCTCCTCGATGGAAGCCCGGGGCTTGCCGTGGTCCCGGAAGGCGTCCAAGGTGGCGGGCGGCACCGTGTCGACGGTGTCCCGGCCGATCAATTCCTCGACGTAAAGGACGTCGGGATAGTGAGGGTTCTTGGTGCCGGTGGAAGCCCAGAGAGGACGTTGGACCCGGGCGCCCTTGGCCTTCAGCGCCTCGAACCAAACTCCGGAGAAGTATTTTTTGAAGGACTGATACGCCGCCTTGGCGTTGGCCACGGCCACCTTTCCAAAAAGCTCCAGCAATTGGTCTTTTTCTTTGGAGCTGGAGGAAGTCTGGATTTTCCCTTGGAGGAGTTTGTCCACCGCCGAATCGATGCGGCTGACGAAGAAGCTGGCCACGGACGCCACGTCGGCGGATTTTCCCTCCCGGACCCGCCGCTCCAGGGCGCGGCGGTAGGCGTCCATGACCTCCCGGTGGCGCTCGATGGAAAAGATCAGGGTGACGTTGATGTTGATGCCTTCGGCCAGGCAGGCCTCGATGGCGGCCAGACCTTCCTTGGTGGCCGGGATCTTGACCATGACGTTGGGCCGCGCCACCGACTTCCACAAACGGCGCGCCTCGAGGATCGTCCCCTGGGTATCCCGGGCGAAGCCTGGCGCCACTTCGATGGAGACGTAACCGTCCTCGCCCTTGGTCTTGTTGTAAAGCGGACGGAACGCGTCGCACGCGGCCTGGATATCGGCGAAGGAAAGCGCGTCGAATATCTCCTCGACCGTCATTTTCTTTCCCGCCATCCCTCTAAGGCTCTCATCGTATTCTCCGCCGGAGGAAATGGCCTTCTCGAAGATGGTGGGGTTGGAAGTCATGCCCCGCACTCCGTCCTCCTCGATGAGCCGCGCCAGTTCTCCGGAAGTCAGCATCCCCCGGTGGATGTTGTCCAGCCAGACGCTTTGTCCGAAATCGATCAGTTGTTTAAGCGGATTCATGATTATCTCCCTATCCCTCAACGGTTCAAGACTTCCAGCGCTTTCGCCGCAATATTTTCGGCGGTAAATCCGAACTTCTCCATCAATATTTCCTCCGGGGCGGATGCGCCGAAGCGGTCCAAGGTCACCAAGGCCCCTTGGGTTCCCACGTAACGGTGCCATCCCATCGAACACCCCGCCTCCACCGCGACCCGAGCCCGCACGACGGAAGGAAGCACTTCCTCTTTATAGGTAACGGGCTGGGCTTCGAAGAGTTCCCAACTGGGCATGCTCACCACCCGGGCGGAGACGCCCTTGGCCTCAAGGATTACCTGGGCTCCCAACGCCGGCCCCACCTCGGATCCCGTGGCGATCAGGAGGACCCGGGGCCGAGCCTGTGACCCCGTCGATAAAATGTAAGCCCCTTTGGCCGTCCCCTCCGCCGCGCCCAGCTTGGCGCGATCGTAGACCGGAAGCTTCTGACGAGAAAGCACGAGGACGGTAGGACCTGAACGCCGCTCGACGGCGACGCGCCAAGCGATGGCCGTCTCCGCCGCGTCCGCCGGGCGGATGACGGTCACGTTCGGGACCGCCCGGAGAGCGGCCAGGTGCTCCACCGGCTGGTGGGTGGG
>PMLF01000299.1 GCA_003158755.1 Elusimicrobiota bacterium
CCAGCCGCCGGACCTGGAGACCCGCATCGCCATTCTTCGCAAGAAAGCCGCCTCGGAGAACATTTTCGTTCCGGACGACGTCATCCTTTATATCGCCTCCCAGATCCGCGCCAACATCCGGGAACTGGAAGGAAGCCTCATCCGCATCGTCGCGTTTTCTTCGCTTACGGGGACTCCTCTCACCGTCGACGCCGCCCGGGAGACGCTGAAAGACATCGTGGCCCAGAACGACGCCTCGCGCCCCGTCCAGATTCCCGATATCCAGGAGGTCGTGGCCCGGCACTTCAATTTAGACCTGAAGGACATGAAATCCAAGCGCCGAACCGACGCCATCGCGTTCCCTCGACAGATCGCGATGTACTTGGCGCGGACGCTGACCGAGTGTTCCACGACCGAGATCGGCGACGCCTTCGGCGGCAAAGATCACACCACGGTCATGCACGCCTGCAACAAGATCAAGACCAAAATGCAATCGGACCCCTATTTCACGGCTCTCGTCAACAAAATCACCCAACAGGTCCGCACGGCGGTGTCGCTGGACGCGTACCGCCCCCGCTGATTTTTCCCCCTCGACGAAAAAGAGGTCGCGCTCCAATGAGGATCGCGGCCTCTTTTGTTGTAGAATGAACTCCTCAACAACGAGATCTTTGGTCCTGAATAATTCGAGGGATGAAAGGCGAACAAACTCGGGAAGTTGGGGACAACCGGTTTCATTCGGGGTAGTGGGGATTTCGTTCCGGGATTGTCCACACGGTTATCCGGGACGTGGATCGTTGACACACAACGATTTCAAAAAAGAATCCCGGCCGCTCCCAGCCATGCTACTACGACTACTACATTTTCTTTAATAGATTCTTAGAAGGGACTTGAACAACCCAAGGAGGAACAGCCGTCCATGGAAGTTCACTGTCTGAAAGAAGAACTATTCAAAGGCGTTCAACTCGTGCAAAACGCCATTTCTCCTCGAAGCACCTTGCCCGTCCTTTCCAATATTTTGGTTGAGTCCAACGGCGGAACCTTACGCCTTTCCTCGACCGATTTAGAGGTCGGCATCCGCTGTGAAGTTAAAGCCGACATTAAAGAACCCGGAGCCATTACGGTGCCGGCCCGCATTCTCAACGAATTTCTCCGCACGTTGGAAGACGGTCGGGAACTTTCCGTCAAAGTGGGAGAGGGACAAAAGATTGAAATCCGCGCCGGCCGGGACCGATGTGTTCTTATCGGTCTTTCCAAAGACGATTACCCCGTGCTGCCCGAGTTCTCCCAAGAAAAAGCCGTCGCCGTTCCAGCCGCTCTCTTGCGGGAAATGATCAAAAAGACCGTCTTCGCCGTTTCCACGGACGAGACCCGGTATGTGCTCAACGGCGTCAATATCATCCTCGAAAAAGGCAAAGTGACGCTCGTGGCGACGGACGGTCGCCGCCTGGCGTTCGTTCAAAGGAACGGAACGGACAAGAAAGCCCAAGCCAACGCCATCGTTCCCACCAAAGCCATGCAGGAACTCCAACGGATCCTCGCCAATGAAGGAAGCGGCGGCGAGCCGGTCTACATGAGCTTCACGGAAAACCAAGTCACTTTCCAATACAAGACCACCATCATCTTATCCCGCCTCATTNNAACAGGTGATCCCCAAATCCCATGACATCGAAGTGAAGTTCAACGTCAAGAAACTTTTATCCGCCACTCAACGCGCCGCGGTGGGGACCCTCGAAAAAGGGGGTTCCGTCCGTTACAACCTCTCCAAGGGAAAGCTTCAAATTTCCGCCTCGGCCCAAGGCCGCGTGGAGGTGGAGGCGGAGATCGAAGCCGATTACGCGGGGGAACCGTTGACCATCGCGTTCAATCCCCAGTATCTGGCGGACGTTTTCCGCTCGTTGGAGGAAGGCGACGTTTTGCTCGAACTGACAACGCCGTTGAATCCCGGCGTCATCCGTCCCGCGGGGGACGACGGCTACAAATACGTCGTCATGCCCATGCAACTTTCGTAGTGTTCCTCCGGGAACTTCACGTAAGGCAGTTCCGCGGTTACGACTCGCTCGACTTGTCATTAAAGGCGGGCCCCAACCTTTTTGTAGGGCCCAACGGGGCCGGGAAATCAAACCTACTGGAAGCGGTGTCCGTTCTGGCCACCGGCAACAGCCATCGCGACGCCGAGAGCCGTCAGTTTTTTCCTTGGGACAAAGACGCCCTATTCTTGCGCGGAGAGTTTGAAGGCGAGGAAAGCGTGGTCGTCGAAGCGCGCCAGGAAAAAGGCCGTCCCCGGCAGGTTAAAGTCAATAATGCTTTTCAGAAACGGCTGCGGGACTGGGTGGGGCGCGTTCCGGTCGTCACCTTCTCGCCGGAAGATCTGAATTTGATAAAAGGGGATCCCTCCACCCGTCGCCGGGCTTTGGACGACATCTTGATTCAAACGTCGCCGGGCTACGCCGATCTATTGCAGCGGTACAACAAAACGTTGGAGGAGCGCAACGCGGCGTTGAGGGCGATTCAAGAAGGGAAGGCTTCCCCTTCTTCCCTTGAGCCCTGGGACATTTCTCTTTTGCGGGAAGGGGCCGCCCTGACCTTGGCCCGGCGCGACTTCGTCCGGGCGTTCGCCCCGAAGCTCGCCGAGCGGCATGGCGGCCTCGCCTCCGATAAAGAAACGGCGGGCCTGGCTTACAAACCCTCGTGCACCTTGCCCGCGATCCCGGAACGATCTTCACCCTCCCCATCGAGAAAGGACCCCGGCGAAGGGAAAGGGGAATCCGCCGAGGTGGCGGCGGCCAACCGGCGTCGGCTTCAAGACCTGCGGGACGGCGAATTCGCCACGGGAAACACTCTCATCGGTCCCCACCGCGACGACGTGGAATTTTCTCTCAACTCCCGTTCGGCCAAGGCCTTCGGTTCCCAGGGACAGCAGCGCACCCTGGCCATCGCTTTCAAGTTCACGGAAAAGGATTTCCTTGAAGAAAGGTTGTCCCGCGAACCCCTCTGTCTGTTGGATGACATGCTCTCGGAACTTGACGGGGGTCGGCGGCGGAACCTCCAGGAAATTTTGTCCGGCGGCGCTCAGTGCCTGATTACCCTCACCTCGCTTCAGGATTGGGACCGATCGGCGGCCCTCCCGTCCGAAGCGAATGTTTTCGATCTGAACGAGGGACGCATCGCACGTTCCGCGGCCGTCTGACGGGTCGTTCAACGTGCGTCTAAGAAATAAGAAACCGAAAGTTCTCCGTCCCGCCCGGCTCATCGTCTCCCCCTGGCTGGAAAAACTGGGCATCAAACCTCAATCGCTGGCCGTGTTCGAAGCCTGGGACCGGCTCCTCGGCGCCGAGGCGTCCAAGGCGCGGGCGGTGGGGATGAAACAATCCGTCCTTTTCGTGGACGTAGACAGTTCGGCGCGGATGCACGACCTGACCTTGCGCAAGCCCGGGCTGCTCCGCAAACTTCAAGGGTTCTTCGGACCCGGGACTCACGATCCTTTTGCAACGGAGAAGGCCGTTTCTGATATAATTTTCCGAATTTCCGACGAAAAACGATGACGCCGAAAAAATCGAAGAAGAAAACCTCCGACCCCGAAGGTTCCAAGAGGAGTTCCCCCGTGGCCTCAGATGTGAGCGAGAAGACGAGCAAGTCCCTCGAGTACGACGCCTCGAAGATTCAAGTGCTGGAGGGCCTGGACGCCGTCCGGCACCGCCCCGCGATGTACATCGGGGACACCGGGACCCGAGGCATGCACCACCTGGTGTGGGAAACCGTGGACAACTCCATCGATGAAGTCCTTGCCGGCCACGCCACGTCGGTCGACGTCACCGTCCACGACGACAACTCGATCACCATCGTCGACGACGGGCGCGGCATCCCCGTCGAGCCCAAGAACGATCTCAAGGATCCCAAGCTCAAGGGCAAGTCCGCCCTGGAAATCGTCATGACGGTCCTCCACGCCGGCGGCAAGTTCGAGCAGGACGCCTACAAATACTCGGGCGGGCTCCACGGCGTGGGCATCAGCTGCGTCTGCGCTCTCTCCGACAAGATGACCGTGGAAGTCTATCGCGACGGCAAGATATACACCCAGTCCTACAAGCGCGGGAAAGTGGTCGCCGACGTCAAGATGATCGGAAAGACCGAGGACCGCGGGACAAAAGTCACGTTCCACCCCGACCCGGAGATTTTCGCCGACGCCTTGTTCTCTTTCGAAACGCTTTCCAACCGCCTGCGGGAGCTGGCGTTCCTGAACCCCGGCGTCAAGGTCAACATCACCGACGAGCGCGACGCCAAGACCCATAACTATTTCTACGAGGGCGGAATCGTCGAGTACGTGCGGTTCCTGAACGCCCACAAGAACACCCTCCACAAGGACCCCATTTTCATCAAGAAGGAGAAGGACGGCATCGTGGTGGAGATGGCGCTCCAGTACAACGACTCCTACAACGAGCAGGTCTACTCCTTCGTCAACAACATCAACACCCACGAGGGCGGCACCCACTTGTCGGGGTTCCGGTCGGCGCTGACGCGCGTCCTGAACGACTACATCAAGAAGCGGGAGCTCACCAAGGGCCGGGATTTCTCCATCTCAGGGGACGACTCTCGCGAGGGATTGACCGCGGTTCTCGCCGTCAAGATGCCGTCCACCAAGCTCCAGTTCGAAGGCCAGACCAAGACCAAGCTCGGGAACGCCGAGGTGGAAGGTCTCGTCAAATCCATCGCCGGGGACGCCCTGCAGACGTTCTTCGAGGAGAACCCCAACACGGCCGGCTCCATCTGCGAGAAGGCCCTGCTTTCCGCCGAAGCCCGCGAGGCCGCGCGAAAAGCGCGGGAGCTCACGCGGCGGAAGGGAGCCCTGGATGGGGCGTCTCTCCCCGGCAAGCTCGCCGACTGTCAGGAGCGAGACCCGACGCAGGCCGAGATCTTCATCGTCGAGGGCGACTCGGCCGGCGGCTCGGCCAAGCAGGGCAGGGACCGG
>PMLF01000149.1 GCA_003158755.1 Elusimicrobiota bacterium
AGGGAGGCGATTTTTACGGGACCGGGAAACTGCCGCCCGATTCTCAAGGGCGGTTCCTCATGGACCACGATTTCCGGTTGGGGGACCTTTGATCCGATGAGCTCCTTCCTTTGGACCTACGCCAAAGCCATGGTGAAGAACAAGGCCCTCTCGGGCCGGGATTTCCCTTTCTGGGCCACCCTGGCGGATTATCGCCGTTGGCGTCGAAGCCTCCTCCCGTCCGCGAATTCACTGACGGACGAAAGCCCGTGGATCCCGTTTCGGACCATCGATCGGCTGGAAGCCTACGTGAAGCCCGGCATGCGCGTCTTCGAGTACGGAGCGGGGGGATCGACGCTGTTCTTTGCCCGGCGCGCCGCGGAGGTCGTTTCGGTGGACCACGATCCGGCCTGGGCCGCCAAGGTATCCGAAGCGTTGAAGGCGAGGAAGTTGGAGAACGCGACGGTCCGGCTGAAGGCGCCGCGGCGCGAAGACGGGGCCTCGGATCGGAGCCCGTCCGATCCCGACGGCTACGTTTCCGAGGGCGAGGAATGGCGCGGATATTCCTTTCGAGACTACGTAACCGCCATCGAGGAATACCCGGCCGGGTATTTCGACGTCGTCCTGATCGACGGGCGGGCCCGCCCCTCTTGTTTCAAGCACGCGTTGCCGAAGGTCAAGCCCGGCGGGTGGATCGTCTGGGACAATACCGAACGGGATTACTACAATCCCTCGATGCGCCTGGCGCCCCACTCGTTTCATCGGATGGACATGGTGGGGCCGATCCCCTATCTCAATTTCTTCGGCAAGGCCACGCTGTGGCGGGTGGGATGAAGGACCGACGGTACTCCGACGGGAGGAGCCGATGAGGATCGCTTTTATCACGCCCTGGTATTCCGAGAGGATGGGCTACTTGGAGAATTCGCTGTCCAAAGCCGTCGCCGGTTTGGGCCACGAGGTCCATGTGTTTTCCTCGAGCCGGCATTGAACACCATGGACGAGGCGATGGCCAAGGAATGCGTCCGTTTGGGATACCGCTTGGAAGCGAAGCCAACGCTTGAGATGTCGACCGTGAACGACCTCTTGACCAAGGCCCGGGCTCCGCGGACGTTCGATTTCTTATCCATCGACGTCGAGGGGTTGGACGAGGAGGTCTTGGCCGGATTGGATTTCACCCGGTACCATCCGAGGATTCTCTTGAACGAATCCCACCTGGACGTTTCGGCTCAGCTCTTGTCCAAGTCCCATGCCCGGCTGGAGCAAGCCGGATACCTCTTTTTCGCCAAGACCGCCCGCACGTGTTTCTATTTGGATAAGGAATGGAGCGCGCCGTGTTAGCCCCTGTGGTGCTGTTCGTCTATAACCGTCCTCGGCACGCGGCCAGGACGATTGAGGCCCTGGCGGCAAACCCGTCGGCCACCGCCAGCGACCTCACTGTTTTTTCAGACGCTCCTAAAAGACCGGCTGACCGGAAGGCTGTGGACGATGTTCGCAGCCTGGTGCGCGGGATCAAGGGTTTTAAATCCGTCTCCGTCGTCGAGCGGGAGGCGAACCTGGGTCTGGCCGGCTCGGTCATCGACGGAGTAACGCGGGTCGTCAATCGATGCGGGAAGGTGATTGTGTTGGAGGACGACCTCGTCGTATCCCCGTTCTTCCTGGAGTTCATGAACCGTTCTCTGGATTTTTACGAGCAAGAAGCAAAGGTCATCAGCGTCCATGGATACGTCTATCCCGTGGACGGTCCTCTGCCGGAGACGTTTTTTCTGAAGGGCGCGGATTGCTGGGGATGGGCCACATGGAAACGGGGCTGGGATCTTTTTGAGCCGGATGGCGGCCGCCTTCTCAAGGAGCTTCAGGACCGAGGGTTGGTCAGGGAGTTCGATTGGAACGGCGCCTATCTTTTTTCCGAGATGCTCAAGCGACAGATCAAAGGCGAGGACGATTCCTGGGCCGTTCGATGGCATGCCTCCGCATTTTTGAAGGGCCGTTTGACGTTGTATCCCGGACACCCCCTCGTTCGCAACATCGGCGCCGACGGCAGTGGAACCCATGTTGGAAGAACTGACGGATATTTCGGGTCGTTGCCCGCCACCGCGCCTTCAATCACTTCCATCCCGATAGAAGCCAATGCCTCGGCGGCGAAAGAGATCGGAAAGTTCTTTCGACGGATCCGACCCTCTCTTCCACGTCGTTTATGGCGACGCCTGACGGGCCGAAAGGGGCGCGCCGCATGATGTCGACACTTATAGCGGTTGTTGCGGAATTGTTGCGCGGAGTTTGCCGGGCTTGGTTCCGCCTGGCTGCGTACCGGCGATTCATCGGAGATTTTTCTTCCTGGGAGGAAGCGCGTCTCCGATCGGGAGGGTATGATTCGGCGTTAATCGTGGAGAAGGTGCGGAGGGCCGCCATCAAGGTTAAGAACGGGGGAGCTGTTTTCGAGCGCGACTCCGTGGTCTTCGGGCAGGTTGACTACTCCTTTCCCGTCCTGGCGGCCCTGCTTTGTTCAGCGGTGGAATCGCAAAACAGATTGAGCGTCCTTGATTTCGGCGGCAGCTTGGGCAGTCATTATTATCAGAACAGGGCCTTCCTCTCCGGGGTGAAGGCCATCGAATGGAGCGTCGTCGAGCAAACGGCGTTCGTGGAGTCCGGTCGGAACCAATTTCAAGACGAGATCCTCAAGTTTTACTTCAACGTCGATGAATGTCTCCGCGAGCGGAACCCGGGGGTGTTGCTGTTGTCGAGCGTGCTTCCCTATCTGCCGGATCCCCGCGGCTTCCTGGCGTCCGTGCTCCGGAAGGGGTTCCCCATGATCGTCGTCGACCGGACGCCTTTGATCCCGGGTTCCCGGGACCGCTTGACGGTGCAGCGGGTGCCGCCGTCCGTTTATCCGGCCAGTTATCCCGCCTGGTTTTTTTCCCGCGACCGGTTCCTCGACGAGTTTCGGGCCGGATACGAGTTGTGCGCGGAGTTCGACGCCTTGGCCGGCCGGATTCCTCTTTCCGGCGGAGTCACGGCGGTGGACAAAGGATTCATCTTCCGGAGGAAAATAGCATGATCGAAAAAACGCTCCGCCTTCCCGAATTCGTCAAACGGCCTCCGGTCCTCGTGGACGTGGGCGCCTCGGGGGCGCTGCACGAGTTGTGGAAACCCATCGCCAAAAAATCCGTGTGCCTGTGCTTCGACGCGGACGAACGGGATTTCGGTTTCGTGGAAAAGGATTCGCCCCACTTCCGGCGGTTGATCGTGTACCGAGCCGCGGCGGTCGACGGGAAAAACGCGACCGAGGCGGAGTTCTATCTGACCCGGTACCCGCACTGTTCCAGCACGCTGCCGCCGGACGGCCCCGCCCTCGCCGACTGGAGTTTCGCGGGGTATTTCGACGTGGAACGGAAGATCCGGGTTCGGGCGGTGAGTCTGTCGGCCGCGCTGAAAGACGTGGGCCTGGATTACGTGGACGGGTTCAAGACCGATTCCCAAGGGGTCGATCTGCGGTTGTTCATGAGCCTTGATCCGGAGATCCGGCGGCGCGTCCTCTGGGCGGCGTTGGAGCCGGGCCTCATCGACGCCTACGTGGGGGAAGACAAATTGCCCGACGTGTTCCGGACCCTGGCGTCGGAGGGTTTTTGGCTCTCGTCGATGAAGATCCAAGGATCGACGCGGATCACCGAGGGCGCGACGCGGTCGGGCTGGGAGGCGCGCGCATGGAGCCGGGGCAAAATCCGGTTGTCCCCGGGATGGGGCGAGTTGGCGTATTTGAACTCCTTTCGGGACCGCGCGTCGTTCGGTAAGCGGGAATACCTGCTGGGGTGGATCTTCGCCGTCCTGGAGGGTCAATTCGGGTTCGCGCTGGAGCTGGCCCAACAGGGAAAGGAATCGTTCCGGGACCCCTATTTCGATGAGCTGGTCTCGGACACCCTCCGCCGCATGCGATGGGATATTGTGCGAGGAATCCCCCGATTTCTGGCCCGTGCGGTTCTTCGGGGCCGGCGGTGGATCATGAGCCGGTCACCCATCACCGCCTTGAGGTCGCGGGCATGATCCGGGACTGGATCCATCACCAAGACTTTCATCCCACCTTGATGGGAGCCTTCGTCAACCCTTTCTATTTCGCGAGGGGGGGCCTCGCTCGCCAGCTTTCCCGTTTGGGACCGGCCGTGCGCGGGCGGACGTTGGATGTGGGCTGCGGGCGCAAGCCCTACGAGGGTTTCTTCCGTTCGTCTCAATACGTGGGGTTGGAGGTGGACTCGCCCGAGAGCCGCCGGGCGGGGCGTGCCGACGTTTTCTACGACGGAAAGCGTTTCCCTTTTGAGGACGCTTCCTTCGACAGCTTGGTTGCCACCGAGGTCCTGGAGCACGTCTTTCGTCCTGCGGAGTTCCTGTCGGAGGCCGGGCGGGTGTTGAAAGGCGGAGGCGCGCTGTTGCTGTCGGTTCCCTTCGTCTGGGACGAACACGGGCAACCCTGGGATTTCGCCCGCTACACTTCTTTCGGTCTGCGTTACCTGCTGGAGGAGGCCGGATTCGAAGTTCTGGAGGTGAGCAAAACCGTCGCCGACGTCCGGGCCCTTTTCCAACTGGTGATCGGGTACCTATATAAAAAAACCGTTACGCGTTCGGGGTGGTTCAACCGCTTGACGACCCTTTTTCTGATGGCCCCCCTGAATCTGGCGGGGGAAGCCCTGGCCTTCTTCCTTCCTGGGAACGAGGACCTCTACCTCGACAACGTCGTCTTGGCCCGGAAGAGGGGGACGCCATGACGTCTTTCTCCGGCGCTCGCGTTCTCATCACGGGCGGCCTCGGGTTTATCGGATCCCATCTGGCCCGATCTCTGGTCCAGGACGGCGCTCACGTGACCGTCGTGGACAGCCTGATCCCTCAATACGGAGGGAACCTCTTCAACGTCCACGACATCGCCGACCGGATCCAAGTCAACGTCACCGACGTCCGCGACCCTCACGCCATGGCCTACCTGATCCAGGGGAAGGATTTCCTCTTCAACCTGGCCGGCCAGACCAGCCATATCGATTCGATGACCGATCCGATCAACGATTTGGAAATCAACGCCGCGGCCCAGCTTTCCATCCTGGAAGCGTGCCGGAAAACCAACCCTGCCGTGAAGACGGTGTTCGCCAGTACCCGGCAGCTCTACGGGAAGCCCGATTACCTTCCGGTGGACGAGAAGCATCCCATCCGCCCGGTGGACGTCAACGGGATCAACAAATGGGCGGGGGAATACTACCACCTCCTCTACAACAACGTGTATGGCCTTCGGGCCTGCGCCCTCCGGTTGACGAACACGTACGGTCCCGCCATGCGCGTCAAGGACGCCCGCCAGACGTTCTTGGGCATTTGGATCCGGCGCGCCGTGCAGGGCGAGCCGTTCGACGTGTTCGGGGACGGGACGCAACTGAGGGATTTCAATTACGTGGACGACGTCGTCGACGCCCTCCGGCTCGCCGCCCTCGACCCGAAGGCCGACGGGGAAGTCTTTAATCTCGGCGGGGAGGAGCGGATCCGGCTCAAAGATTTAGCCGCCCTATTGGTGGACGTGAACGGCAAGGGGGACTACCGCATCGTCCCGTTCCCGCCGGAACGGAAGAACATCGACATCGGCGATTATTATGGGGACTTCGGGAAAATCCAACGCGCACTGGGTTGGTCTCCCCGGGTTCCCTTAAGGGATGGGCTGAAGCGGTGCCTCGATTATTATTCCGCGCACGGAGACAAATACTGGTGAAACGCTATCCGTTCCGGATGTTTACTCCCTCCCCCGCTTGCGGGGGAGGGTTGGGGAGAGGGCGAACCGAAGCGAAGAACTTCCCCTCTCCTGTCCATCTACCGCGCGTCCTTGCCGCCTCCGGCGCTTTGCAAGGAGGGACCCCCTTGAACGGAAACGTGAAACGCCGATGATCTTGATGAACGATTTCAAGGCGGAACCGGAGGCCCTTCGCCGCGAGGAGCTCGCGGCTTTGGACCGCGTCCTCCGCTCGGGGTGGTATATCCTGGGGGAAGAAGGCCGGACGTTTGAAAAGGAGTGGGCCCGGCGTTGCGGCGTTCGCCGCGCGGTGGGGACCGGCAACGGGATGGACGCCATCGAGATCGGGCTGCGCGCCCTGCGGATCGGACCGGGCGACGAGGTCGTGACGACGCCCATGACGGCGTTCGCCACCGTCCTGGCCGTCCTTCGTGCCGGGGCGACTCCCGTCTTGGCGGACGTCGATCCGTCCACCGCGCTGTTGGACCCCGAAAGCGTGCGCCGGTGCTTGAGCCCGAAAACCAAAGCCGTGCTCGTGGTTCATTTGTACGGACAAGTCCGCCGTCCGGACGTCTGGGGAACGTTCTGCCGGGAGAACAAGATCGAATTCCTGGAGGACGCCGCCCAGTCGCATCTGGCCGAGTGGGACGGCCGCCGGGCGGGTTCCTTCGGAGCCTGGGGAGCCTTCAGTTTTTATCCCACGAAAAATCTCGGCACCGCCGGAGACGGCGGGGCCCTGACGACGGATCGGGAGGAGGTCTCTGCCCTGGCCGAGCGCCTCCGCAATTACGGGCAGAGCGAAAGGTACCATCACCCGGAGCTCGGCCTCAACAGCCGCCTGGACGAAATCCACGCGGCGCTCCTCGGGGTGCGCCTCGCGTGGGTCGAGCGGTTCACGGCGCGCCGGCGGGAAATCGCTCGGGCGTATTTCACCGGCCTCCGGAATCCCGGAGTGAGCCTCCTCTCCCCTCCGGCGCAGGAAAAAAGCCACGTGCACCATTTGTTCGTTGCGCTGTGCGGCGAACGGGACCGGTTGGCGGCGTTCCTCAAGGATCGAGGCGTCCAGACCCTCGTCCACTATCCCGTTCCGGTGCACCGGCAGGAGCCTTGCCGGACCCTCCGCGTCGACCCAAAGGGATTGAGAAATGCCGAGGCCCACGCCGAACGATGTCTATCGCTGCCTTGCCATCCCCAGATGACCGACGACCAGGTCGGCCAAGTGATCGAGGCCGTCAATGCGTTCCGCTAGGCGAACCTCGGGGAACCGGCTGGCGGAACGTCCGTGAGCCCGGAACATTTCGTCACGCTCTTCGACCGCCGATTCCTTCCCCAAGGGCTGGCCCTCCACGAATCGCTCCGCCGTTGGGCCCCGGACGCCCGGCTCTGGGTGGTGTGCATGGACGCGCCGACCGAGACGGCCTTGCGGCGACTGGCTCTCGACGGGGTGGTCCTAATCCCTCTCCGAGAGTTGGAGACACCCGCCTTGCTCGCCGTCAAGGGCGGCCGGACCACGGGCGAATATTGCTGGACCCTGACCCCCTTCGTCTTCCCGGCGGTCTTTGATCGGGACCCCTCGGTCTCCCGGGTCACCTACCTCGATGCCGATCTCTTTTTCTTCGCCGACCCGAAGGTCCTATTGGAAGAACTGGACCGATCCGAAAAGAGCGTCCTCGTCACAGAGCACGCGTACGATCCCGTCTACGACGTCAGCGCCCGGTTCGGACGGTTCTGCGTCCAATTCCTCACGTTCGACCGGACGGAGCCGGCGCGCCGCATCCTCGACCGCTGGCGGTCGCAATGTTTGGAATGGTGTTACGGGCGGGAAGATTCGCCGGGCCGGTTCGGGGATCAGATGTATTTGGACGAGTGGCCCGGGCGGTTCGGCGAATTCGTACACGTCCTGAAGAGGACCGACGCGACGTTGGCTCCCTGGAACGTAAAGTATTTTTCCCGGCGGGGACGCCTCGTTCCCGTTTTTTACCACTTCCATGGGTTCCGCATCCTGTCGCGCGGGCGCGCTCTTCTTTATTCGTGGTTCCGCATTGGGAAGGAAGGGCGGCGGTTCTACGACGTTTACCTGGAAGCCCTGCGGAGGAAAATCGCCGACATGGAAAGAGTGGGTGCGGCGTTGGAACCGATCCCTCTTCCGACCCACTGGGGGACCGTCGTGTTTCGCTGGATCAACCGGCTGCGGGGGAAAATCGAGTTTTCGCGGCTATGAAGCGATCCCGGTCCCCGGGTCCTTTTTGTAGGAGGGGGAAAGGCGGCGAACGAAGGATTCCAGCCGGGTCCCCGCGACCGGCAGCCGGTCGGAAAGGAACAGGGCGATGAGGATCAGCATGATCGGCTCGATTTGATAGCGGTACCGGCTGCCGATGTCGGCGTGGGTCAATGTGTGGATCAGGCAATGGAGCCCCATCACCGCCAGCAGGTAACGGGGATATCCTCGTCTCCCCGCCGTCCACGCCGCGGCGATGAAGAAAAGAAGGACGAACGGAATATTGGCCGCTCCGAGCAGGAGCCATCCCGTCGTTCGGTAAGGGCTTTTGGGCGCCCAGAAGTTGTGCTCATGCCAGAAAAAGAGAAAGCTTAAAGCGCGTTGTTTCAGCCACCGGATCGGGTCCTCGGAGGCGTAGCGGAAGGCCGCTCTCTTTAAGGCAGCGTCCCATTCCGGTTCGGTGGAGGCCGCCGCCAAGTCTTTCGTCAAGTCGGGGGTCATCGGCATCGGGCTCCCATCCAGGGCGTATTCGCTTCCGCCTCCGGTGGGGTTCCATCCTTGCCATAGATTGATCCCTAGGTTTTGCGACACGGGGATGATCTTTCCAAAGGTATGATGGTTGCGGATCGTCCAGGGGGTGAGGGTCAATACGAAGGCGAACGCCGCCGTTCCCAGGACCTTCCAGGAAGCCGGGCGCTTCTTCCTCCACTTCGATGAGAAAAGCCAGAAAAGGGACAAGCCGATCTGGGGCACCATCGTGGACCGGAAGAGGGAAGCAAGACCCAGCGTGATCCCGAGCGCCGCGGCTGTCCGGAGGGAAGGCTCCTCGTCCAGTTTCCCGGTCAAATGGACGGATAACAGCAATAGGAAGATCGTGTAGATGGTTTCGAGAACCCAGGCGACAGGGAGAAAGAGGTTCACGTCGAAGGCATAGAGGGCCGCCGCTAAGAGGGCTGCGCGGGGACCGCCGGCCCGCTCCGCCACCCGGGCGGTCAGGAAAAGGCCTCCTGCCGCCAGGGCCAGGTGGAGGGCGGCCAACAAGAAAAGGAACGAAGTGGGCAGGAGGCTTTTCGCCGCGATGAGGACGAACGTGACGCCCGGAGGCATGTAGGCGCTATCGACCGGACCGGCCCCGTGGTCGAAAAGGAAACGGCCTTGGGAAAGGAAGCTGTCGGATAAATTTTCGTATTCCCATCCTCCCGATGCCAGGGTCTTCCAAGTGAAGACTAGGTAAGCCAGACGCAGGAGGATGGCGAGCGCCGCCAGAAGGAATAGCGGGTTCCGGTCGAAGGGTGCTACGGTGCGAGGAGGAACAGAGGAGTCCATGGCAGCGTCCAATTCTAACATTTCAATGCCGTCGGTCCGACCGGTCGTGAGCGTCGTCACGGTGGTGCGCAACGGCGCGGCGGTCCTGGCGCGGTGCCTGGAAAGCGTGGCCGGCCAGACCTGCCCCGGGGTGGAGCACATCGTCGTGGACGGGGCGTCCACCGACGGGACGGTGGCCCTCCTCCAGTCGTGGAACGGCCGGATCGCCCGCTGGACCAGCGGACCGGACCGTGGGATCTACGACGCCATGAACAAGGGCATCGCGATGGCCCGCGGGGAATGGATCCACCTCCTCAATGCGGACGACCGGTACGCCTCCCCCCGCGCCTTGGCGGAGGCCTTGGCCGTTCTCGATCCGGCGCGGACGAACGCGTTCCCCGTCTGGCTCGATTATCCCGAAGGCGACGCGAGGCTGCACCGGCCGTCCGGAGGATGGCCGCGCCAGCTCCTTTCTCCGGCGATCCTTCATCCCGGTTTGATCGTCCATCGGTCCCAGTATGAGGCCGTGGGGACCTTCGACGATTCCTTCGCCCTGGCGGCGGACCATGATTTCATCCTCCGCCTGTCTCGGCGATATCCCCCTCTGCACCACGCCACCCCGCTTACCCGAATGGCCATGACGGGAGCCTCCGCCCGCCGTCTCTGGCGCAGCGCGATGGAATACCGCCGGGTGGCGCAGCGGAACGGG
This sequence comes from Elusimicrobiota bacterium, assembly GCA_003158755.1. Lineage (GTDB taxonomy): Bacteria > Elusimicrobiota > Elusimicrobia > FEN-1173 > FEN-1173 > FEN-1173. Next base: position 9,964 of record PMLF01000149.1, read on the forward strand.
ATGCCGTTTGCGGCGGCGTGGGCGGTGTCGTTATTCAAATACGCCTGGTGGAAATCGCCGAGGGGCCCCCGTTACCTCCTGCGGAAATGGATCCGCGGTTCGGTCAAACCGTCATGACCCGGCCCCTCCGCGTGGTGCACGTAATCACCGGGCTTTCGGTGGGGGGGGCGGAAACCCTGCTGGTCCGGCTCCTGGCGCGCCGGAACCCGGAGAACGTTCAGGCGAAAGTGATTTCATTGACCGGGGAGGGCCCGTTGGCCGATGTTTTGCGCGGGTTGAACGTCCCCGTGGAATGTCTCGGATTAAAAGGTTTTTTCTCCTTTCCCGCGACGCTCCTCCGTTTGACGTCGATCCTCCGACGTGAACGGCCCGACGTCATCCAAACGTGGCTGTACCATGGGGATTTCCTCGGAGGGTTGTCGGGTTGGATGGCCGGGGGCGTTCCGGTGATATGGGGGATCCACAGCAGTACGCTGGAACCGGGGGCGGTCCGGCGGTCGACGCGCTGGCTCGTGCGCCTGCTGGCCCGGCTGTCGCGGCTCCTTCCCTCGCGGATCGTCTCCTGTTCCGAGGAATCCCGCCGGATCCACGTCGCCCTGGGGTACGAGGCGGAGCGATTTCGGGTGATTCCCAACGGCTTCGATACGGAGGCGTTTCGTCCCGATCCGGCCGCCCGCGACGAGGCGCGGCGGGCCCTCGGTCGGCCTGCATCGGAACTGTGGGTCGGAATGGTGTCCCGGTTCCATCCTCAAAAAGACCACCGCAATTTCCTGGAAGCCGCCGCGCTCCTGGCCCCCCGCCATCCCGACCTCCACTTTGTGCTGTGCGGGGAGGGGGTGGACGCGAAGAACCTGGACTTGGTTTCGTGGGCGCGGAGCTTGGGCGTCGAGGATCGGTGCCTATTTCTCGGCGCGCGGCGGGACGTGAACAAGGTCATGTCCTCCCTGGATGTCTTCGTCTCCGCGTCCCGGTTCGGCGAAGCCTTCCCCCTGGTGGTCGGAGAAGCCATGTCGTGCGGGGTTCCCTGCGTGGTGACCGACGTCGGGGATTCGGCGCTCCTCGTCGGGAGGACCGGCGTCGTGGTTCCACCGCGGTCCCCGGAGCGATTGGCGGAGGGGGTAGAGTCCCTGCTCGCGCTTTCCCCGGATCGACGCCGTGAGCTCGGCGAGGCGGCCCGCCGACGGATCATGGAGAATTATGGTATTGAACGCATGTCCCGGAGGTATGAAGACCTCTACAGGGAAACGACGTCGTCCAACGAGAGAGAGCCATGAGCGCCCGCTATAAGGACAAAATCGACACCTTGAAGAAAATATTTGGGACGGAATCGTTGGTCCTCAAGGACGACGGCCTGCAAGTCGGCGGCCGCTTTTACCCGATCCTCGACGACGTCATCCTGCTGGAGGACTCGTCGCGGTACAGCCCCTTCGTGGCGGCCCGGTTGGGACTCCGTCGGGCGGCTGGTCCCTCCGGCGCGGCGTTCGCCGAGGATATCCAGTACACCTTCGGCGAGGAATGGTCGCGCTACGACCAAATCCTTCCCGAGCACGAGGACGAGTTCCGGCGCTACTTCGATCTGGTTGACCTGGACTCGCTCAAGGACGCCCGCGTCTGCGACCTGGGTTGCGGCATCGGCCGGTGGAGCCGGTTCCTCTCCGGGAAGTGCCGGGAGCTGGTGCTGGTGGACTTCTCCGACGCCATCTTCGTCGCCCGCCGCCACTTAGCCAAGGACCCCAACGCCCTCTTCTTCATGGGCGACTTGAAGGCCCTGCCCTTCGCCGATGATTTCTGCGATTTCCTGTTCTGCCTGGGAGTGCTGCACCACCTTCCGACTCCATGCCTGGAGGAAGTCCGGGCGCTCCGCCGGTACGCTCCGCGGATCCTCGTGTTCCTCTATTACGCCCTCGACAACCGGCCCGCGTACTTTCGGGCGTTGCTGGGGCTGGTGACGGCCGTCCGGGTCGTGCTCTCCCGGATCCGTTCTCCGATCTTCCGTCGGGTATTCTCCTGGATGGGAGCCCTCTTCCTTTATAAGCCCTTGGTGTGGCTGGGCGCAGCATTGAACACGGTCGGCCTCGGGTCCCGCGTTCCGCTCTACGATTTCTATCAGGGCAAGAGCCTCCGGCGGATCGAGCAGGACGTCTACGACCGGTTCTTCACCCGCATCGAGCAGCGGGTCACGCGGAAGCAGATCGAATCCCTGCGCGACGCCTTCTCGGAGGTGACGGTGTCCCCCCACCTCCCCTACTGGCATTTCACCGCGAACAGGTGAAATGTCCGGATTGAGACAAATATTTCTGTCTTGAAATGTAGACAATTGTCTAATATTATTGACATGTGAACCCCGCCAAGATGTTGGACGACGTTTTTTCATCTCCTGCGAACTGCGCGCTTTTGAGGGCTCTCCTGAATACCCGGGAGGGAATGAGCGGCCGCGCCGCGGCCCGAGCGGCCGGAATCAACCATCAAGTCGGGTCCCTGTCCATCGGACGGTTGGAGGCGGCGGGCGTCATCGAGCGGCGGGGGGCGGGGCGGGTCCAGTTGGTGCGCTTGCGGCCCGATAACGTTTTGGTGGACGAGCTTTTGCGTCCCCTCTTCCGCGGGGAAAGGGCTCTTTGGACCCGTCTTCGGGAGGAGCTGTCTAAAGGTTGGGGAAAAGGGCTCCTTTCCGTCGTCCTTTTCGGAAGCGCCGCTCGGGGAGAGGCCGGTCCCGACAGCGATGTGGACCTCCTCGTCCTCGTCGAAGGATCGAAGGTCTCCGTCCGGAAGGCGGCGGACGAGCGAAGGAGTTCCGTCCTTCGGCGTTATGGTTTTCGCCTGTCCCCCCTGGTATTCAACGTCGATGAGGTCAGGAAGCGTCTCCATTCCGGGGATCGTCTTCTTTCAAACATTCTTCGCGAGGGCATTCTCCTTGGCGGCCGTTCATTGAAGGAGGTTATTCGATGAGCCCCCGCGGGAGCCGACGAGTCCCGGTCTCGCCATCCAAAAGCCGCGACTATCTCCACGTGGCGGAAAATTTTCGGCAAGGGGCCGAAGCGGCGCGGGCCTTTGAATACTGGAATGCCGCCGGCCTCCTTGCCGTACACGCGGCCATCGCTTACACGGACGCTTTGACCATCCACGTTGGAGGCGTGAAGTGCCGGGGAGAGGATCACATGGCCGCCGCGGACCTTCTCAGGGAAATTGTTTTGATGGATGACGCCGGAAACAAGGCGGCGGTCCACCTCCTTCGCTTGTTGGAGCAGAAGAATCTCGTATCCTACAGCGGCGAGATTTACGCCGAGCGGGACGTGGAAACGATTTGGAAGCATCTGGAACGTTATAGGCCCTGGGTCCTCGGGTTGTTGGGATCGTGATCAAGTCATGTGCGGCATAGTCGGTCTCTTCCATCACTCGCGGACGGCCCCGGTGGACCGGGGCCTCCTCTCGCGGATGACCGCTCGGCTGGTTCACCGCGGGCCGGACGACGAGGGGTCCTGGATATCATCCGACGGGCGGGTGGGCCTCGCCATGCGGCGGCTCTCCATCATCGACGTCGCCTCCGGCCGCCAGCCCCTCGCCAACGAGGACGGCTCGGTCACCCTCGTTTTCAACGGCGAGGTCTACAACTTCCAATCCCTCCGGGAAGAGCTCTTGGCGAAGGGGCACCGTTTTCAGACCCATTCCGATACCGAGACCATCGTCCATTTGTATGAGGAAGAAGGCGTCGACTGCGTGAAACGCCTCCGGGGGATGTTCGCCATCGCCCTGTGGGACGCCAAGGCGGAACGGCTCCTGCTCGCCCGGGACCGCTTCGGAAAAAAACCCCTGGTCTATTTCGATCGAGGCGGCCGCCTCGCTTGGGCGTCGGAGTTGCAGGCGTTGAAGGTTCTGCCCGATTTTCCCGGCGAAACCGACCCCGCCGCCCTGGACCTTTACTTGAGCCTCCAGTACATCCCGAGCCCCCGTACCATATATAAGGATGTCCACAAGCTCCCTCCCGCCCACCGGCTGGTGTGGGAAAAGGGCTCCACCCGCGTGGAGCGATATTGGGACCTCCCCGCGGGCGATCCGGCTCCGGCCATCTCCATTGAGGAAGCCAAATCCGAAATCCGCCGCCGCCTCACGGAATCCGTGCGATTGCGGATGATCTCGGAGGTGCCGTTGGGAGCGTTCCTTTCGGGCGGCGTGGACTCGTCGGTGATCGTGGGGCTCATGAGCGGATTGTCGGAGCGGCCGGTGAAGACTTTCACCATCGGTTTCGAAGAGGAGGATTTTTCGGAGCTCCCCTACGCCCGCGAAACGGCCACGCGCTTCGGGACCGATCACACGGAATTCATCGTCAAGGCCGACATGGCGGAAACGTTGCCGATGCTGGCGCGGCACTACGGGGAACCCTACGCCGACGCGTCGGCCCTCCCGACGTATTACGTCTCCCGGGAGACCCGCCGCCACGTCACCGTGGCCTTGAACGGCGACGGCGGGGACGAAAACTTCGCCGGCTACTTGCGCCACATGGCGGCCAAGGCCGGCGACCTGGCCCAAGGGATTCCAAGCGCCGCGTGGCGCGCCGCCGCGGGAATTCTCTCGCTCGTCGGAGACCTCGGAGGAACCCAAGGAAAACTATGGCGTCTGCGCCGCTTCCTGGAATCCGCCGCCGAAAAAGATCCCGCCGCGCGCCACTTGGCCCTCGCCTGTTTTTTCCCGGAATCCCTCAAGCGGTCCCTCTATACGCCCGCCTTCGCCGCGACGGTGGCGGAAGGCGCCGCCCTGGAATATTTCCGCGCCGCTTTCGCCCGGGCCGCCGCCGTCGATTCCGTCAACCGAACCCTCTACGTGGATTTCTCCACCTATCTCCCTGAATGCCTCATGGCCAAAGTGGACATCGCTTCCATGGCGGCGTCCCTAGAGGCCCGCTCGCCCCTCCTGGACCACGAGTTCGCGGAGTTCGTGTTCCGCCTCCCCGGCGCGTGGAAGCTCAAGGGTTTGACCGGCCTCAAGTGGATCTTCAAGGAAACGTTCAAGGATTTCCTTCCGCCCGCCGTCAGTTCGAGAGGGAAAATGGGTTTCGGAATCCCCCTGGGCCCCTGGTTCCGCCAAGGCCCCCTCCGCAAGATGTTCGAGGAAACCGTCCTCTCCCCCGAAGCCCAACGCCGAGGCTATTTCAAGCCGGAATCCATCCAGAATATGTTCGCGGAACACACTTCGGGAAGAAGAGACCACGGCCGCCGCCTCTGGGCGCTCCTAATGCTGGAATTGTGGCACCGCCACGGCTGAGTGTGGTAGAATGCTTCACAATATGAATTTCCCTCTCCCGTTCACGGGAGAGGGTGAGGGAGAGGGCGAGTCGAGGGAAAATCCTACCCTTCTCCCAACCTTCTTATACAATTTGATTTTTCCCCGGTAGCTCAATGGGC
>PMLF01000205.1 GCA_003158755.1 Elusimicrobiota bacterium
TTCAAGCTCTACGACACCTACGGTTTTCCGCCCGACCTCACCCGCGAGATGCTCGCCGAAAAAGGACTCTCCTACGACGAGAAGGAGTTCGAAAAGGCCAGCGCCGAAGCCCAGGACACCGCCCGCGGCGGTTGGAAAGGTTCGGGACAGCAGGACGTGAGCCTCTACAACAATCTCTTCAAGGAAATCGGTGCGGTGACGCCCGTCTATTACTCCACTTATGGAGCGACGACTTCAAAGAGCATGGTGAAGGCGATCATCAAAGAGGGAAAACGCGTCCAGGGTCTTTCGTCGGGCGAAGAAGGCGAAATCGTCTTAGAAAAAACTCCTTTTTATCCGGAAGGCGGCGGTCCCGTGGGGGATGCGGGCCTCCTAAAAGGAAGCCACGGCTCGGCCCAGGTGTTGGATACGCAGAAACCGGTGGAAAATCTCATTGTCCATAAGGTTCTTGTGAAGAGCGGCCAGATCAAGATTGGGGAAGAGGTCTCGGCCGAAGTGGACGTCGCCCGCCGCGACGCCATTCGGCGGCACCACACGGCGACGCACCTTTTGCACGCCGCCCTTCGGCGCGTCCTGGGAAACCACATCGCCCAAGCGGGCTCCATCGTCACGCCCGAGAAGCTGCGTTTTGATTACTCCCATCCCAATGCCCTGACCCCGGATGAACGGCTTCGCGTCGAAGCTGACGCCAACGCCGGCGCTCTCGCCGACATTTCCTGTGAGCGAGGGGAAATGTCCCTGCGCGAAGCCCAGTCAAAAGGGGCCAGCGCTTTCTTCGGTGAAAAATACGGAGAAAAAGTTTATGTGGTGGGTTACGGTAAAGCCTCCATCGAAGTATGCGGCGGTCTTCACGTGGATCGCACCGGGCAGATTGGTTTGATCAAGATTACCGAGGAAACATCCGTCGGTGCTGGTCTTCGCCGATTGGAAGCGGTGGCCGGTCTGGCCGCTTTGGATTACCTGAGAAGCCTCGAAACATCGTTGTCTCAGGCCGCCGAGAAACTCAGGGTTTCTCCCGCCGAACTTCCATCCCGCATCGAAAAGACCCTTCAGCGCCAGCGCCAGTTGGAAAAGGAACTGGAGGAGGAAAAGCTCAAATCTCTTCAAGGCGGGGGGGACGGCGCCGCCAAAACCCAAACCATTAACGGGGTGACGGTGGTCCTCCAAACCGCGCCCGGTCTGGACTCCAGCGCCTTGCGGACTCTTTCCGACCGCCTCAAGGCGAAAACCCCTTCTGGCGTCGTCATCGTCGCCACGGCCGGCGAAGAAAAAATCTCCTTCGTCGTCGCCTTAAACGGCGGTTTGGATAAACAGGGTTGGCACGCGGGAAAAATCGCCCAAGCTATCGCCGCTAAAGTGGAAGGGAAAGGCGGCGGTCGCCCCGATTTCGCTCAGGGAGGGGGAAAGAATTCCATTCCCTTGAGCGATCTCTTTTCCGATCTGTCCTCTTTCCTCATTAAATCGGTATAATCCACCTTCTCCGATCGCCGAGTGCCTGTAGCTCAATTGGATAGAGCGTTGCCCTCCGGAGGCAAAGGTTGAGGGTTCAAGTCCCCCCAGGCACGCGGCGATCGGAATTTTTATATGACCTCTTCCTCCCTTAAATTTCCGCCAAAATTCCTTTGGGGTTGCGCCACCTCTTCATACCAGATTGAAGGTGCATTCAATGAAGGCGGGCGGACCGTCGCCAATTGGGACGTGTTTAGCCGGACGCCGGGAAAAGTGTACAGCGGCCACCTGGCCGACCCGGCGTGCGACCATTTCCATCGTTACAAAGAAGACGTCCGACTGATGGCCGATCTGGGGATGAAAGCATATCGGTTCTCCGTCGCATGGCCCCGCGTCGTTCCCAGCGGGACCGGCGGCGTCAATCCCGCCGCCTTGGATTTCTACGACCGGTTGACGGACGAGCTCCTACGTTGCGGCATCGAACCGTTCATTACTCTCTACCACTGGGACCACCCTCAAATCCTCGATGAAAAAGGCGGTTGGCGGAACCGGGACTTCGCGTCCTGGTTCGCCGAATACGCGGCCGTGGTCGCGCGGAGGTTTTCCGATAGGGTGGAAAATTGGATGACCCTGAACGAGCCTCCCTGCATCGCCGATCTTGGATACGGCACGGGACTGCATGCGCCGGGGTCCCAGCTCGGGCCCCGCGATTTGAACCAAGTCGTGCATCACATCCTTTTGGCCCACGGTTTGGGCGTCGAGGCCATCCGACAAAACGCCTCGCGCCCGGTCCGCGTCGGGATCGCCCACAATCCGGACAACATGGTTCCTTTGACGTCCGATGACGCGGACGCGGCGCGCACCGCGTGGCGACGGGCGAACTCCTGGTGGTTCCACCCGATGTTCAGGGGCGAGTACCCGGCGGACCTTTGGCGGGAGCGGGGAGGGAACGTCCCCGAGGTTCGTTCGGGCGATTTGAAGTTGATTGGTCAGCCGCTGGATTTCATGGGGCTCAATATCTATCACGGGACGCGGGTCCGTCGCGCGGCTTCGGGGTCGGAGCTCCTTCCGTTCGTCGAGCCGGGAGCGCCGACGACCACCATGGGGTGGCCCGTGATCCCCGAAGCCATGTATTGGGGGTTGAAATTCTTTCATGAGGACTATCCCGTGGAAACCCTTTACATCACGGAGAACGGCGTTTCCATCGATGAGACGCCCGACGCCTCCGGCCGGGTGGACGACCGGCCCCGCATCGCTTTCTTAAGGGCGTATCTCTCCCAACTCCACCGCGCGGTGGCGGAGGGAGTTCCCGTGAAAGGCTATTTTCTCTGGACCCTCATGGATAATTTCGAGTGGTCCCACGGTTTCAGCAAGTTATTCGGACTTGTTCGCGTGGACGGTCCCGGTCTCCGCCGCGTCCCCAAATCCAGCGCGCTCTGGTACCGGGATGTGATTTCCGTCGACGGTATTTGATAGGATATCCTTCCGATGAAAGCTCTCCTTCAGCGCGTTAGCTCGGCTTCGGTCACCGTGGAAAACGGCGAGACCCGGTCCATCGGCCGGGGACTCGTCGTGCTGTTGGGCGTCGCCGCCGGCGATACCGAGGCGGATGCCGTTTCCTTGGCGGAAAAGGTCCTCTCGCTCCGGTTGTTCCCGACCAAGTGGGCGTTTGAAAAAACCTCCACCCCGAAAACGATCCTGCAGGAAGCCCGGGCCGATCCCAAGGCCGGGGCCGACTTTGATTTGAGCTTGGCCGATATCGGCGGGGACGTTCTTATCGTCTCGCAGTTCACCCTCCTGGCGGATGTTCGCAAGGGGCGGCGGCCGGATTTCAACGGCGCGTCCAAGCCGGAAGCCGCCGTGGCGCTCTATCGGGCCTTCATCGAGAACGTCGAAAAAAGACTCATCACTCCCTCCTCTGATCCCACCCCCGTCGTGGCCACGGGGACTTTCGGCGCTTCCATGCGAGTGGCCCTGACCAACGAAGGTCCCGTCACGCTCCTCGTCGACACCGCTCAAAAATGATCAAGCTTCCTTCCTTCAGCCGGCGGCTCACCGCCGTCGTGGCGGGGATTTATCTCCTCGGGTTCTTTGTTTTCCACCGGTCTCAAGTTCCCGTGACGGAACTTCCCCAATTGGTTGTCGTGGAAAAGAAAAACTCGTTGGAGCCTTTACCCGACCGGTTGCCGCCGGAAGCGCCGCTCGAACCGGCGGCGCTCCGGCCCGTTCAATCGCCGGAGACGTTGTTGCCGGTTCCGCCTCCGATCTCCGTCGTCCTCCCTCGAAACGCGGTCCGCGCGGCTCCCGCCCGTCCGGCGATCAAAGGCGTTGTCTTGGCCGCCGACAAGGACGACCATTTCCACGACGATTTTGTGGACGTCACACTTCGCGCCGAGTCTTCGGAACAGCTCAAGCTCCTCAAAAGCACAGGGCCCTTCACCGGCTGGGTCGAGCGGAACGGCCACCGGGTGATCACGATCGGCGAAATGGACCATTTCCGTTTGTTGTTCGACGGAGAGCAGAACCTCTATAAAGGCCGCTGGCCAGTGCCGTGGAACGCCCCCGACGGCGAATACCAGTTGCGCCTCGCCAAAACTCCTTGGCCGGAAGGTTTTCCCTCGCCGACGGAGGGGAAATTCCACGTCGTCTCCCGGTCCTTCACCCCGCTACCGCCGGGTTTTGTGGCGTTCACCCTCGAAGGCTACCGTTCCCTCGACCGAATCCCCGGGCCGGATGGAGTGAAGAGCATCCAAGGTTTCCCGGCCTGGGCGCGCTTCGTCGGGGCCGACGCCATTTTCGTCCAGGGAGGCGAATCCAGCGGTTTCGATCGAAAGTTGCCGAAGGAGTTCCCTTGGATCACGGCGTCCTTCGCCAAGATCCGGGCTCTGGGCCAGGAGTGCCACCGGCAAGGTTTGAAACTGGGAGTTTATGTGTTGTCGTACATGGTCGGGGGGCCGCCGGAATTGGCGGCGGATTATACCTACGGCTGGAACTACGACAAAAGCGGCCTCAACGCCGGGTTGGACCTTCAAAAGCGCCGGGGCATTTCCATAGCCGATCCCAAGCGTCCGGGGGACATCGTGGCCATCCTGCGCAAGTTCCAGGCGATGCCCGAGGTCGATTGGCTGGGGATGGACTACATCCGTCCCGCGTTCGGCTCCTGCGAATTGGTCGACGATTTCGTCGACGAGATGCCGGGAGTCAAGACGCCTCCCGGATACAAGGAGATGACGCCCGAGCAACGGATGATCTGGCTGTGCCGGGGGCGTTTTTCAGCCCCGACGCCGGAGCGGCGGCTGGAGCCCCGCTTCATCTTGAGCGACCAGTGGTTTTGGTACCGCGCCCACCGCACCGCCGAGATCGTCCGTTCCATCACGCAGGCCCTGGGACACTCGAAGATTTTTTGGGCTTTCACTCTGTCCTGGAACAAAGGCTGGGAGCACGGGCAGGACCCTTGCATGATGCGCGACGCCGGTCTGGACGTGGACGCCGTTATGCTCTACGAGGCCGACGAGAAAATGTTCCAGGGCCTCGTGAGTCACTGGGGGGCCTACACCCGGCGGGACCAGTTGAACTTGATCGTCGGAAACCAGACGGACTGG
>PMLF01000032.1 GCA_003158755.1 Elusimicrobiota bacterium
GATCCTCGGCCATTCCGAGCGCCGAGCCTATTATTCCGAATCCGACGCCTTCATTAACAAGAAAACGAAGCTGGCTTTGGAACAAGGACTCACCCCCATCGTTTGTGTCGGAGAGACGCTCCAGGAGCGGGAAGCGGGCAAGACGTTGCAGGTGGTCGAAACTCAGGTTCGGGGAAGCCTCGCCGGCCTCACCGCCGCCCAGTTGGTTAAGACCGTCGTGGCCTATGAGCCGGTGTGGGCCATCGGCACGGGCAAAACCGCGTCCCCCGAGCAGGCCCAGGAAGTCCATGCGATGATCCGGGGTCTACTCGCCAAGCTTTCGGACGCCTCCACCGCGTCCCAGGTCCGCGTCCTCTACGGCGGGAGCGTCAAGCCCGACAACGTCGACACGCTCATGTCCCAGCCCGACATCGACGGCGGTTTGGTCGGCGGGGCGAGCCTCAAGGCGGAGGATTTCATCCGCCTCGTGAATTTCAAGAAAGCCTCCGCTTGAAGATCGCCGTCGGGGCCGACCACGGAGGTTTCTCCGGCAAGGAGAAGATCGTCCTTCATCTCCGCCGTTTGGGGTATCGCGTGGTGGACGTGGGGACGACCTCTCCGGATTCCGTCGACTACCCGGATTACGCCCGTCTCGTGGCCGAGCAGGTGGCCGGGAAAAAATGCCGCCGGGGGGTCTTGCTCTGCGGCACGGGCATCGGGATGGCGATCGCGGCCAACAAAGTCCATGGAATCCGCGCGGCCGTCGTCTGGAACCCGGCGGTGGCCCGGCTCGCGGCCGAACACAACGACGCCAACGTTCTTTGCCTTTCCGGCCGGTTTTTCGACGATCGCCAGCGGATCGCCATGCTTGACGCCTGGCTCTCCACCCCGTTCGCGGGCGGACGGCACGCCCGGAGGATTCGTAAGATCCGCGCCATGGAAAAAAGTTGTTGACCGTTTCGTTTTATCGGGATATCTTTTTTTATTGATGAAAATAACGAACTAACGCATTTTTTTGACGGTTTACCAGTTTGATATCATTTTTTCCCGGTAGGGGCGACAAAAAAGCCATTGAATTCGCGGTGAACCGGAATTATCTTCTATTTAACGCCGATTCGGCGCTTGATATCATCATGTTTTAAGCCGGCGGCTAAACGACCGGCATGAGAGGAGGATTTTAATGGCCGTTGACCTCGTCAAGCTGTTCCAAACCATGGTCCGGAGCGGTATTTCGGATATCCATTTCAAGGCGAACGCGTCGCCGATGGTGCGCGTGAACGGCCGGTTGATGAACTCCGGCTTCAACAAGATGACCCCCCAGCACATCGAAGAGCTAGCCGGGGTCCTCATGAACGAGGAGCAGAGGGTTCGCTTCGATAAGGACCGGGAGTTGGACATGGCCTACACCGTGCCGGATTTGGCGCGGTTCCGGGTGAACGTCTACCGGCAGCGCAATTCGGTGGCGCTCTCCCTGCGGGTGATCCCGCTCCACATCCGGAACTTCCAGGAGCTCAACCTCCCCGCCGACACCCTGCAGAAACTGTGCTCGAACACCCGGGGCATGATCCTCTTCACCGGCATCACCGGGGCCGGGAAGACGACCTCTTTGAGCGCCATGATCGACCACGTCAACCGGAACTATTCGTACAACATCATCACGATCGAGGACCCCGTCGAGTATTTCCACGAGGACATCAAATCGTCCATCGCTCAGCGCGAGGTCGGCCACGACACCGAATCCTTTTCCACCGCCGTCCGGCACATCCTGCGCCAGGACCCGGATGTGGTGGTCTTGGGCGAGATGCGGGACGCCGAGGCCATTCGGGCGGGCGTCACCGCCGCGGAGACGGGGCACCTGGTCCTTGGCACCATCCATACGATGGACGCCGCCCAAACCATGGGCCGCATTCTCGAGTCTTACGATTCCAACGAGCAGACGGGCGCCCGCATCCGCATCGCGAACGTTCTAAAAGGCATCATTTCGCAACGGCTCCTCGAATCGACGGACGGCAAGTCACGCTTTCCCGGGACGGAAATATTGGTGGTGACCTCGCTCATCCGCAAGCTCCTGATCGAGGAAAAGCCTCAAGAGCTTCACAAGGCGATCGAGCAGGGGCAGTACTACGGGATGCATTCCTTCGACCAGGACATTTTGCGTCTCTTCAACGAGAAACGGGTCACGAAAGAGGAAGCGCTGGACGCTTCCTCGAACCCGGACGACCTTTTGGTGCGCATGAACACCCTCCGCGTCGGAGAATTGGGGGACGCGAGCGCCTGAAGGATTCGGCGAGGACGGCATGGCCATTGAGCGTTGGGAACTCCTTCTTTCGTCGAAGGAGGACCGTTATCTTCTGAAAATTCGAGGGGACAAGGGGGACGTGGAACGCATCGTCCGCGCCCATCCCAACGTCTGCCACGAGTCCCAGCCCATCACCGACCCGATCTATCAATGGGTCCTGTTCGTGGTCGGCGCGAGCTTCGCCGAACGCCTGGCCATTCAGAACCAAATCATCTCCTTGTCCGATACCGTTCTCTTGGGAGGGAAGTCGGCGCCCGCCGCCGGCGGCGGAATATCTTCCGACCTGTCCTCCGTCTTAGGGGAGCTCAGTTCCGTTTTGGAAGAGTTGACGGGACTGACGGCCGAGGAGGAAGCCCACGTCCTCAAGAAGATGCAGCAAATCCATCAACGGGAAGCGATTACCCGCCCGATCTCGACTCCGTCTCCCTTTCCGGTTCCTCCTCCCACGCAGAGCTACGAGGACAGACGGCGGCTCAGTGAGCCGACCTCCCCGTCGAACTACGAGGAATCTCGGCCCATGGGGTCGCCCCTTCCTCCACCTTCTGCCCGGCCCGTTCCGCCTCCTCCCCCGGCCCCTTCCCGGGTGATCCAGACCCCGACGGCTCCGCCGTCGCCACCACCGTCATTTCCAGTTCCGTTCGCTCCACCGCCTCCACGTGTTTCCTTGCCGCCTCCCGCATGGCCTCCCCGCGGAGAGCCTCCTCCGGCTCCACTTTCACCCGGATCGATGCCCAGCCTGGAAAATTTCCTAGAATCCGCCTTCGCTCCTCCTGCGGCTCCACCGTCTACGGGCGGCCCAGAGGGCCGCATGCCCCCGCCGCCGTCCTCTCCGGTTCCACCGGTGGGAAAGCCGGTTCCTCCTTTGCCGCCTCCGTGGCGCCCTTTTGCCCCGCCGCCTCCGGCGGCCGCCCCCGTGCCGCCGCCCCTTGTCGTGCCGCCCACTCCTCCGCCTCCGCGGACGGTCCCCATTCCTCCGGCTCCGCCGCCGCGCCAATTCGTTCCGCCGCCTCCCATGCCCCCGCCGCCACCGGTGGTCGTGCCTCCACCCGCTCCGCCCGCGGCGGGTCCGCAGATTCCCGTGGAGTCGTTTGTTCCCCCGACGGCCTTTATTCCCGTCCCGCCGCGTCCGCTCCCTCCGCCGGCGATGGCGCCGCCGGTTCCGCCACGGCCGGTTGCTCCTCCGAATTTCGTCGAGACGCCTTCTCCGTCGATCCCCGAACCCTTCTCGGCGCCCTTCGCCGCTCCTCCGGCCCCCGTTCAACCTCCGGTTCCCTCCGCGCCGCCTTTTGTGCCGCCCTCTCCGGTCCCTCCGTCCCAAGGTCCAGGCACGATCGTTCTGACCCCTTCCATCCCGGGGGCGGCCGCGCCTTCGCTGGAGATAATCATAAACCCCATTTCATCCATGCCCTCCGGAAAGGGCGCCGAAGCCCCGACGCAAAGCGATTGGAAAGGTGGGCGTCCCGGGGGGACGACGCCGGTCATCGATAGCCGGCAATTGTCCGTTCCGGCGGTTCCACCGTCCTATCCGGCTGTGCCGCCCTCTTTGCAGAGCGACGAGGATAGTCGGTGGTCCCCAGGACCGACGGCTCCTCCAGGGGAAAGGGCGGTTCCACCGCCGGAAACGGCCGCCCTTCCTCCGATCTCCGTTCCCGACGTTCCGGCGGTCGCTTCTCCCAAGACTCCGGACGTTCCCTTGGAGATCGAATTGGATTTTCGGTCTCCCGCCGCGTTGATCGCCGAGCCGACGCCTCCCTCCGTTCCGGAATCGGTTTCGCCCACGGTTCCCTCCGCCATTCCTTTGGGCCTGGAGGGGCCCGTGATCGGAGAAGACGTTCCCGAGGAACAGATTCTCAAGGCCGCGGTCTTTTTTTCCGTCGGAGCGGACGCCGTCACGAGGAAGTTCCTCAATTCGATGACGGAGATCGCCCAGAAAAAGGCCAAGAAGCCGATTTACGTCAAGACCGTCCTGGCCCAGGCGTCGACGGTTTCGGTGGAGAGCGTTACGGAATGGATCTGGACCACCAAGTCGGCGGGCGGGGAATGTTTCTTCGTGATCCTGCCGCCCGAAATGCTGCCCGATTTCATGGAGTCCACCATCTCCGACGCCCGGCAGGCGGGGCTCCATTGTTTCCTGGTGCCCCAGGGTGAGATCGTTTCCCGGCTTTTGTACGTGGATTTGATGGTCGAACTCATGCTGATCAAGAGGAAGAAATGACGGCCGCCGCCGGGAAAGGTTCCGCGCAGACGCCCTTCGAGGATTCCCGGCTCATCGCCGGGTACACCTTCGAGGAATTCGTCGTGGGGCCCCACAATCGTTTCCCGCACGCGGCTTCCCAGGCCGTCGCCGAGAACCTGGGCAAGGCCTACAACCCCTTGTTCATCTACGGACCCGTCGGAATGGGCAAAACCCACCTGATGCAGGCGGTGGGCCACCGCGTCCTCCAGAAGAACCCCAAAGCCGCGGTCCTCTACGTCACCGCCGAGCAGTTCATGATGGAGGTGATCGAGCTGCTACAGGAAGGGAACCTCCAATCCATGCGGGAGCGCTACCGGCAGTTGGACTTGCTCCTGGTCGACGACATTCAGTTCCTGGCGTCCTCGGAGTCCACCCAGGAGGAATTTTTCCACACATTCAACGAGCTCCACCACGGGGGCAAGCAAATCATCATGACCTCCGACCGTCCTCCCAAGATGCTCACCACCTTGGAGGACCGCCTGCGCAGCCGCTTCGAGTGGGGGCTGATCGCGGACATCAAGCAAACCAACCTTGAGACGCGCGTGGCGATCTTGAGGAAAAAGGAAGTCCACCTTAACGGCATGAAGCTCGGAGACGACATCCGGCTCTATATCGCCAGCCGGCTCAAGTCCAATATCCGGGAGTTGGAAGGTTTCTTGAGGCGGATACAGGCCTACGCCCAACTCAACAACCAGCAGATCAGCCTGCCCCTCGTGCGGGAGATCATGAGGGAATTGCTCCCGCCCCAGGAGTGGGAAGAGGGGGAGGAGGCCGCGGCGGCGGAGATGTCGGCGGCGGCAGCGAGCGGGAGCGACGTGTCTTTGCCGCCGCCACACGTCGGGCCGGCCGATGCGCCGGGATTTTCTCCAGGACGCCTATCTTCCCCCGAGCCGGCTTTGGACATTCCTCATGCCGCGGCGCCTCCTCCTCCGTCCGCTCCTGCCGAATCCGGCGGAGATCGATCTCTGACGGAATCCCTGTTGGAGCTGGGGTCTTCCCTGGGATTTGGATCGACGGCTTCTTCCCCTTCTCCATCCGCGCCGCCCGCGTCCGGCGGCTGGCCGCCTCCGAATGCCCAACCGCCCGCGCCGCCGGCGCCCAGAGGGTGGCCGCCTCCAAACGCCCAACCGCCTGTTCCGGAGACTCCCCCTCCGCCCTCTTCGCCTCCGACGGTTCCACCGCCCATTCCGGTTCCACCCTCAACGCAGAGCTACGAGGACAGTCGGCGGCCCAGCGTGCCGACCCATCCTCCGTTGGTTTCGCCGTCGTCCGGCGGCGTTACCATTGAGCCGACGAGTCCCGTATCGCCTCCTCCTCCCACTGCTTCGCCCATTCCGCCGGTCGAGGCGGGGGGAGGGACCGCCGTTGCTGGACTGACGGAGGCTTTCTCCGCTCCGCCGGAGGTTCCCGCCGGAGGCGGGTTGGAGGAACTGCCACCGTCTGGGATTCCTCCCAATCCGAACGCCATACTCACGGCTTTTTTCTTCCCGCGCGGAAGGTTGACGGAACTTTCCCAGCTCAAACAAAAGTTCCAGGACATCATCAAGAAGCATAAACTCAAGTTCGAAATGGACTCCGGCGCGGAAGCCGGATACCCAGCCGATCAAACGGTGGTTTTTCCGGACTTCCTAGAGGTTTGCCGGAAGCATCAACTTTCCGTTGCCATTGTTCTGGGTCCCCCGCCGGACGGGAGGCTCCAGGAAACTATTTTCCACCAACGGCTTCAGGACACCTTCGATTCCAATGAGGTATCCCTCCAGTTCATCCCTTGGGACGAGCTGACGAAAGATTACCGCTACCTCAACATCGCCCTCGACATCACGCTCATCCGGTTCAATAAGCAGAGAGGACGGAAGTAGTGCCCCGGAGCGGCTCCGGCGGAAGCTCCTTCACCGCCCAAGAACTAAAAAACGCCAACCTCCAACTTGTCCACTACGTGCGGGAATTGGAAGCGCTCTACGAGATCACGGCGGTCATGTCCTCCGGACGGGAAAGGGGGGATTTCTTCGCCCGGCTCGCCGGCCACGCCGCCGCGTTGACGGAGGTTCGTTGCGCGGCCTTTTTCCTGCGTCGGGAGGGGGACGGCGCCTTCGATTCCCACCCGGCGAAATCCTCCGCCACGGCGACAGTCCTCCTACCCGCCGAGGCTCTGGAAAACTTTCACCGGCGGCTGGCCGCGGGAGATCGCCAGGTCCTGCGCTCCTCGAAGGATATCAAGCTCTTTTTTCCGCGCGGCGGTTCAACCGCCGGCGTCCTCCTGCCTCTGACGGTGGAGGGGGTCCTTGAAGGTTTCCTGGCGGTCGCGGATAAGCGGAAGAACTCCTTGGACGAGGACGATTTTCGCGTCCTTTCCCTATTGACGGGACAGGCGGTGGAGTACCTGACGAACCGCCGGCTGGCGCGGGAGAAGGAGAGGCGCCTGAAGGACCTCGTCGTTCTGCACGAGGTTCATTCTCTTCTCGACGCCGAGCCGGACCTTTCCAAGACGTTGCGGGGCGTCGCGAAGAAAGTGGCGGAGGCGTTGGGCGCCGAGGTGTGCGCTTTCCTTTTGCACGAGGAAGCCACCAACGAACTGGTCACCCAACCTTGCGCTTGGGGCCTGCCCGAAGGCGAGAGGTCCCTCCTGTACCGAGTTCAAGTGGAGGCCCGCACCTCCAGCGGAAGAGTGTTCACGGACAAAAAACCCCTTCTCGTCGAGGACGCCCTTCGGGACCCTCGGGTGACGGCCCGGTCGGCGAAACTTTGGAACTACCGTTCTTTGATGGTGGTGCCGCTGGTGATCGGCGGCAAATGCATCGGCGTCCTGAGGGCGGGGCACAACCGACCGGGGATGTTCAGCTCCGATCACCTACGGTTGGCGGGATTGGTGGCCGAGCACGCGGCGGTGGTGGTGGAAAACGCCCGCCTTTACCGTCGGGTACAGGAGGACATGAAGGAGTTCCGCCGGCTCAGCGATCTGAAGACGGATTTTCTTTCCATGGTCAGCCACGACCTTCTTTCTCCCCTCTCCTCCGTCCAAGGGTTCGTGTCGCTCCTTCTCAAAGGAGAGGCGGGCGATTTGGCTCCCCGGCAGGCGGAATTCCTGGGCATCTGCGCCAAAGCCCTCCAACGGGTCACGCTCTTGATCGACGACCTGTTGGACCACTCCCGAATCGAGGCCGGCGTCGTGAAGCTGTGTCCGGAGCCGGTGGATGCGGTGGATATCTTGGAGTCCGCCCGGCGGGATCATGAACCGTCCGCCCGGGAAAAAGGCGTGGAACTTTCTTCGAATATCCCCGGAAGCTTGCCCCGCTTGACGGCGGACCCTCAACGCTTGCGTCAGGTGCTGGACAACCTTCTCCGAAACGCCCTCAAGTTCACGCCGAAGGGGGGACGCGTCGTCCTGTCCGCCCGCGCGGGCAAAAAGGAACTCGTGGTTTCGGTCACGGACACGGGCATCGGTCTTTCCGTGGAAGAGATGGAAAAGATTTTCGAAAAGTATTACCAAGTGGAAGGGGCCTACTCCAAACGAGTTCGGGGATCGGGCCTGGGTCTGGCGATCTGCAAGTCCTTGGTGGAGCGGCACGGCGGGAGGATTTGGGTCGAATCCACTCCCGGCGAGGGTTCCCGTTTCCATTTCTCGATCCCTTTCCCCGCCTAAAAATCAGTCTTCCGTCGCTCCCCGATTATAATTCGCCGGATGAAAGTCATCCCGTGTCTTCGGTTATGAAATCCGATGTCAGTAATCCCTCCGGCCGATGCTGAGAATTCCAAACATACATTGAAATAAGCCAAGCCCGTCCTTCTTCCAGTCGGCGCCTCCCTCCCCGGGACATATACGCATCGTTGCATGTTGTGTAAATAGTAAATTAACTAGTAATATATACAAATACATCAGACACGCCGCTTTGCCCAACAAACTCTAAAACGATTGAGGCAAGAACCGATGCGCCGGATACTATTTCTTCTAGGGTTCCCAATCATCCTATTGTTGTTTGCCGTCACGGTTCGGTCGAGCGTGGTGATCAACGAGATCGCCTGGGGCGGTACGGCGGCGTCTTCCTCTCATGAATGGATGGAACTGTTCAATGCATCGACCCAAACTTTCATCCTTGACGGTTGGCGGTTGACGAGCGGCGACGGGAGCGTGAAAGCGGTTTTGGGAGGATCCCTTCCCGCCGGGGGTTACTACCTCTTGGAGCGGACGTCCGACTCGCCCGTCGGCGATATCCCTGCCGACCGTATCTATTCCGGTTCGCTTTCCAACAGCGGGGTGGATTTGTTCCTGATGGACGCCTCCTCGTCCGTGGCGGACTCCGTCCTTTTCTCCACCGGCGGCTGGCCGGCGGGGTCGGGTTCACCGGATTATCGCAGCATGGAGCGCGTCGACCCGTCGGCCGACGGTTGTTCCCGGGACAATTGGAAATCCAACGACGGCGCGACCCGAAACGGGGTGGACGCGAAGGGCGCTCCTTTGAACGCCACTCCGAAGGCGCGGAACTCCGCCTATGGGACCCTCGTGAAGGCGCCCGTCGATCCTTCGCCGTCCACCGCCGCACTCCGGGAGGTCGTCATCAATGAAGTCGCCTGGGGCGGCACGGCGGCTTCCCCTGCCAACGAATGGATCGAACTCCTCAACAACAGCCCGCGCGCCATTTCCTTGGACGGCTGGCGGTTGACGATCGGAGGGGGCGACATCGAGGCCTCTCTGGGAGGTCCCCTACCCTCCAGCGGTTATTATTTGATGGAACGGACCTCCGACGCCAACGTCGGCGACCTAACAGCCGATCGAATCTATTCCGGTTCCCTTCCGAACGCCGGGGAAGACTTGTTCCTATGGGACGCCTCGTCGAACGTCGTGGACACCGCTCGATTTTCTCAAAGCGGCTGGCCCGCGGGGTCCGGGTCGCCCGACTATCGAACCATGGAAAGGGTGACTCCTTCCGCCGACGGCGATTTGCCGAACAATTGGAAGTCCAACGACGGCGTGACCCGAAACGGGATGGACGCGAAAGGGTCTCCTTTGAACGGAACGCCGAAAGCGCGGAACTCCTCTTACAGCCTCATTCCGTCGGGTCCGATCGTAAATTCTTCCGGAACGAACGGAGGCTCCTCCGGCGGAGGTTTGGTCGTTGATTCGGCGACGAACCCCTTCTCCCCGCGGGACCCGGACCCCTCCCGCCGCGCCGCGCGAATTACGTTCAACGCGGGGGGGCCGGACGCCGTAAAGACGATCCGCATATGCGATGTTCGCGGGGAGGTCGTCCGCTCATTTTCCGACGATAACGGTTTAGGCGGCCTGTCCGCCGGGACGATGGTGTGGAACGGGACCGATGCTGGAGGCCGATTCCTCCCTCCCGGCATCTACATTGTACATATGGAATCCGTGGAGCCTTCCGGATCACGACGCCGTGGGAAGGCCGCCGTGGTGATGGGATATCCGAAATGAGGTTCGCCGCTTGCTGGTGTTTCTCCGTATTCCCATTGAAGTCTGTAAAAAATATGTCCCAGGCTCCGCTCACCCTGAGCTTGTCGAAGGGTGAGCCGGGACCGTTGAGGGCTTGTCGTGCTTCGACAAGCTCAGCACGAGCGGGGGGGAGGATATTGTTTTTACAGGTATCAATAGTCACCTTTTTGGCGCTTCCTTCCCGAGGGGCTTTCGAGGAAAAACCAATTTCGGCGAGGTCGGCGGCGATGGGGGAAACGGGGACGGGCGAGGCGGATGGAACGGATTCCTGGTACGACAATCCCGCGGCGTTGCGGTTCATGCAACGGCGTGAAGTGGTCCTCTCGCAAACGCAACTCCTCGGGGACTCGTCGCTTCCCTTCGGCGCCGTCGCGGCGGGGATTCCAACTTTCGGGCGCGGCGCGTTTGGTTTTTCCTTGACCCAGTTCGGAAACAGTTTTTACCGGGAGAGGGAAATCGTCGTTGCCCACGCGTTCGCTCCCGCCCCGTCGATGGCGGTAGGGGCGGCCGTCACCGGTTCGTTCCTCGATGTCGCCCGGTACGGCGGCGCCTCGGTTTGGAGCGTCGACGCCGGCGTCCTGGCGCGTCCCAACCCTTATGTTTCTTTAGGCTTCGCCGTGAAAAGGCTCAACAACCCCGGGCTCCCCGGCGCCCGGGAGGGTCTTCCTTCCATCACTCGCGCGGGCATCGCCCTGACCCCCTTGCGACGGACCGCCGTGACGGTGGATTTGGTCAAGTCGCGCGAAAGGCCCTTCGACAACCGGTTCGGTTGCGAGGCGGCGCTGGCGGCGGGGTTCTTTTTGCGCGTCGGAGTCGAAAGCCGCCCGGCGCGATATTCGTTGGGAATGGGCGTCCGGTCTTCTTTCGGACGAATCGATTACGCCTTCCTCACCCACCCCTTTCTCGGCGACCAGCACCACGTCTCCCTGTCGTTCGATTGGGGAAATCCGCGGTTTCCGTGAAACGCTTTCTTCCCCTCGCCCTTTTGGCGTTGCCCCTTTTATCCTGGTCGGCCGAGGAGGGGGTTTCCCCCGACGCTCCGTCCGTCGTCGATGACGAGACGTTGGAAGCGTCGGTCGCTCCTTCTCCCGTGACGGGTTTTTCGGGGGACCTGCGACTGCGGGCCCAGGATAAGAGCCCAATCGCTTCTTCTTTCGATCAGGAGCCGCCTTCGTTGCGCCACCGCCCCTATTTGTACCAGCGAGGCCGGATGGGGTGGAACGAACGGGTCGATGGAGGATGGATGTTTCTGCGTCCGGCGCCGGGGCCGTCCTTGACCGTCGACGGACTTCGCCGGGACGGAATCGTGAAAGGTTATGTGGAGGTCCCCGGGAGGGCGATCGCCGGGAACTACAGCCTGTCCTTCGGGCAGGGCCTGATCTTCTACGATCGGTTGGGGGAGTTTTCCCGTTCCGATTGGGTTCAAGGGGGAGGACCGCATCCGGATTTAAGCGGTCGGCGGAGCGCGTATTTGCGCGGCGGGGTCGTCGAAATCAATCAGGGGTTTTTGACCGAAGACGTTTTCTATTCGCGCCAGTTCCTCGACCTCCCGGTCGACCCTGAGGGGGACGGGATCGGCGTCCCAAGCGCGACGGAGGAAAAAATATTCGGCGCCCGAATCGACGCTCGCGGGGAAACGGCCCGCCTGGCGGTGACCGCCCTTCGGACGAGATTCTCCAACGATGTATATTCGCCGGACTCGCCCTTCCGGGAAGTCCCGGGTTTTCGAGGCAGGCATTACGATGCCTGGGGCGCGGACGGCGCCCTCCAGGGGGAAGAATGGCGGCTGGCTGCGGACGCGGCGTTTTCCTCGGAGGAGGAAAGGCATGGCCGGGCTTCGGCGGCCACCCTCGTCCGCGCCGAGGAGGACTCCCGCGTTTGGATTTCCCTTTTCGATTACGACGAGAATTACTACGCGCCGCGGGGCAAAGGCCCCGCTTTCGACGCGTCGGGGTCTCCCGATTCGACCCCCTCCAATCAGCGGGGGGTATCGGCGGGCGCCCGCCGGGAAGCGTCGTGGGGGTTCCTGGAGGGCGAAGCCGCTTTGGCCCGATTTCCCTCGGCGATCGGAAACGGGACGAGCGAGGCTCCGGTGTTCCCGTCCCAGGCGAGCCGCCGGCGGTTGGAGGGTTTATGGAGGCCTTCGCCGCCGTGGGACATTTCATTTCGTCTCCAAGAGTCGGCGCGGGACCGTTTTGCCGTTCCGCAGGGCGGTTCCGTCCGGATCCCCGGAGAGGAAACCGTCCGCCGCGCCCGCCTGGAGACCTCGTGGCAGGCGTCGCCGGAAATCCGACTCAAGGGACGCATCGACGAGCGTTGGGAGCGGGAGCCAGTGACCGGCCGCCGGGCCGACGGTAAACTCGTGATGGGGGAAGCGTGTTGGTCCGGCGGGTCGCCTTGGTCGACGACGGTCCGCTGGTACGCGTTCAATTCCCCGACGGCTTTCCTGACGACGGGCGTGGAGGAAGTCTGGGACGGGGTCCTGTCTCCCCAGCCGTCGGGAGGGATGGGGAATTTGCGCGGCGCCATGGGCGAGCGTTACGCCCTGATCGCGCGGCGCCGCTGGGGAAAAATATTCCGGATGTGGGTTAAATACGACGCCGTCATACGCTGGCTCGGCGCCCAAACCTCGGATTCCCGGCACGCCTGGCACCTCCAGGCGGACTATGGTTGGTGATTCCCCCCTGGCGGAGAGGCTCCGGGTCATGTAAATAATAGGGAGTACTATCCTTCTTGGAGGGTTTTCATGGCATCGCGCGGAAACGTCGGACGAAAATCGGTGGAAGAGATTTTGACCGACAACAAATTGATTTCCCCCGAAAACTTGGCGTTGGCCCGGAAAGAAGCCGCCAAACTGGACCGTCCCCTTCAGCAGGTCGTGGTGGACATGAAGTTCTGCGACAAGGTGGACGTCCTTCAGGCGCTCTCCCGCGAATGGCGGAACCGCGCCGTCGACCTGGCCGAGATGGAGATCGACCCCGAAGTCGTCCGGATCATCCCCGAGGTGACCGCCCGCCGCCACCACGCGCTTCCCTTCGCCAAGGAAGACTCGGTCCTCCTGGTGGCGATGGCCGATCCGCGGGACTTCTTCGTTTCCGAGGACATCCACCTGCGCACGGGCTTCGAGGTCCAGGGCTATCTGGCCATGCCCGAGGACATCTTGCGCGAGATCGACAAGGTCTACGGGATCACCGGGTCCAACCAGGCCCAGGAGCTTTTGAAGTCCGTGCAGGAGTCCCAGGCCAAGGGAATGGAGCTGGGGGACACCAGCGGCATCGAGAAACTCGTCGAGAAGACCGACGTGACCGACGTGGACGCCTCCGCGCCCGAGGTCGAAAAGATCGTGAACGCCATCATCCTGTCCGCCCTTCAACAGAAGTCCTCGGACATCCACATCGAGCCGTTCGAGGACCCGGCGGGGAAGAACTCGAAGATATCGGTCCGGTACCGCGTGGACGGGTTTTTGCGCGAGGCCAATTTCCAGGTCCCGTGGTACTTCCGGAACGCCGTCATCGCCAAGATCAAGATCATGACCTCCAGCATGAACATCACCGAGCGGCGCATCCCCCAGTCGGGCCGAATCCAGGTGATGGCCAAGGGCAGTCCCATCGAGTTCCGCGTCGAAATGATCCCGACGGTGTACGGCGAATCCTGCGTCATGCGGATCCTGGACCGGAAAGCCGTTCAGGTGGACATCAACAAGTTGGGCTTCCTTCAGGACACGCTGGACCGATTGCTGAACCTTTTGAAAGGAGTCGGAGGCAAAAAGAACTTCGGGTTGGTGCTGCTCTGCGGCCCCACCGGTTCCGGAAAATCCACGACGCTCTACGCCACGCTGAACCACATCAACCGGCCGGACATCAAGATCCTCACCGCCGAAAACCCCGTCGAGTATAACCTGGACGGGATCGTGCAGGTGCAGGTGAACCCGGATTTGAAACTGGGCGAGGACAAGTGTTTCGACTTCGCCACCGCCCTCCGCTCCTTCCTGCGTTTGGACCCCGACGTCATCATGGTGGGAGAAATCCGCGATCGGGAGACCGCGCACATTTCCATGGAAGCCGCCATGACGGGCCACTTGGTGTTCAGCACGATCCACACCAACGACGCTCCGTCGGCCATCTCGCGCCTCACCGAAATGGGCGTCCCCGCGTTCATGGTGGCCAGCACGATGAAGTGCGTCATCGCCCAACGGCTCTGCCGCCGCATCTGCGTGGACTGCAAAACGCCCCACCCCCCCAGCCCCGACGAGATCGAGGTGTACAAAGTGAACAAGGTGCCCCTGCCGCCCGGGGCGCAACTCTATTCCGGCAAGGGGTGCGAGACCTGCGGGGGCTCCGGTTTCAAGGGACGGTGTGGCATCCACGAACTGCTCGTCATGGACGACCCCGTGCGCGCCATGGCCCTCTCCAACGTCACGGCCGATGCCATCCGAGACGCCGCCATCCACAAGTCTCCCCAGAAAATGCGCACCATCATCGAGGACGGTCTGATCAAGGCGCTGACCGGTCTGACCACGGTCCGCGAGGTCATGGGCGGCGTCGCCGAGGACGCGGCCGACAAGACGAAATAATCGTGAGAAAGGAAGGGGAGGGGGAATTTTCAAATTGGAAAATTTGTATCCGTTCAGGGGGTCTTTCTTCCCTCCCCCGTTTACGGGGGAGGGTTGGGGAGAGGGCGAACCGAAGCGAAAAACTTCCCCTCTCCTGCCCCTCTGCCGTGCGGGCCTGCGGCCTCTGGCGCTTTCGCAGGCCCGGGGCACCCTTTCAGGGCAGGGAAAGTCACCCCCTGAACGCTTGCGAAAAATTGGGTTAGCTTTGTGACGGACCGCCCCTTCTTTTCCCTGATCGTCCCCACCTACAACGAAGCCGAGAACATCGTTCCCCTCCTCGAGGCCCTGCGCGGTCCCCTGTCCGGAACGCCCCACGAGGTCTGGGTGGTGGACGACGATTCCCCCGACGGCACTTGGTCCCTGGCGGAAGACTACGCGCGACGTTCCGGCGAGCCCGTGCGCGTCCTCCGTCGACGGAAGGCCCGGGGTTTGAGCGCCGCCGTCGTGGACGGGTTCGCGCAGGCCCGGGGCGGAACCCTGGGGGTGATGGACGCCGACCTATCCCATGATCCCGCTTTGTGGCCGCGCCTCCTGGAGGCGTTGGACCGGGGAGCGGAGGCGTCCGTGGGATCCCGCCGGGTTCCCGGCGGAGGGGCCGACCATTGGCCGCGGCACCGCCGTCTGATGAGCACCCTGGGCACCCTGTTTTCCCGGATCGTCCTCGGCCTTGCGCTTCGGGACCCCATGAGCGGTTTCTTCGCCGTCCGGCGGGAAGTTTATGAGAGGGGTCGGGCGCGCCTTCGTCCTCGGGGTTACAAGATACTGCTGGAAATCCTGGTCAAGTGCCGCGTTCCCCCGACGAAAATCGTGGAAGTCCCCTTCCTTTTCAAGGACCGCCGGCAGGGCCACAGCAAACTGGGCTGGCGGGTGGCGGCGGGTTTTGTGTCGCAGCACGTCGATCTCTTCCTGGACCGATGGAGGAAACGGACGTGACGCGCCTCCTCCTCAAAGGCGGAACGGTCGTCTCTCCCGAGGGGCGGGAGGCGGCGGACGTTTTGATCGAGGATGGAAAGATCCTCCGCGTCGCGGCGGGCATCTCCGACGGGGTGGACGAGACGTTGGATGCAAGGGGTCTGCACGTCCTGCCCGGCGTCCTGGACCCCCACGTCCATTTCCGCGAACCCGGGTTCACCCAAAAGGAAGACCTCTTCACCGGTTCCAAGGCCTGCGCGTCCGGCGGCGTGACGTCCTTCTTCGAGATGCCCAACACCCGGCCCGCCACGACGACCCGGGCGCTCCTGGCCGAAAAGAAGGCCCTGGCCGCCGCGAAATGCCTGGTCAACTACAATTTCTTCATCGGCGCTTCCAAGGATAATTTGGAAGAGCTCGATGCCGTCGAAAACGTCCCCGGCATCAAGGTTTTCATGGGTTCCTCGACGGGCGATCTTTTGGTGGAGAGCGCGGATTCTTTGGAAAGGATTTTCGCCGCCGGCCGCCGCCTCATCGCCGTTCACGCCGAAGACGAGTCGGTCCTTGAGGAGGCGAAATCCCGGTTTCCATCTCCGTCCGTTCTGGACCATCCCCGCCTCCGCTCCGTCGAAGCCGCTCTTTCCGCCGTCCGCCGCGCGGCGGGTCTGGCGATCAAATACCGACGCCGGTTGCACCTCCTGCACGTCACTTCCACCGAAGAAGCAGCCTTTTTGTCGGAGAACGCTTCGCCACTCATTTCCGCCGAGGTGACGCCCCAGCATCTCCTCCTGTCTTGGCCCGAAGCCTACGAGCGGTTGGGGACGTTGGCGCAAGTGAACCCTCCCGTTCGCGAAGCCCGCCACGCCGAATCTTTATGGAAAGCCCTTAGGGAAGGCGTGATCCAATGCATCGCCACCGACCACGCGCCCCACACCTTGGACGAGAAAAAGAAGCCCTATCCCTCGTCGCCTTCCGGCATGCCCGGCGTGGAGACGTCGCTGCCCCTCCTCTTGGACCAAGCCGCCAAAGGCCGTTGTTCCGTCGAAAACGTCGCCGCCTGGATGAGCGAGAACCCCGCCCGGCTTTTCGGCGCCGCCGGCAAGGGCCGCGTAGCGCCCGGATTCGATGCCGACGTGGTTTTGGTGGACCTGAAGAAAACCCGACGGGTCGGCGAGGGGGGAACCCAAACCAAATGCGGTTGGAGCCCCTTCGATGGGTTGCCTCTCACCGGTTGGCCGGTGGCGACGATCGTCGGGGGCCAGGTCGTTTTCCGGGAAGGGGATTTCGACCTAACCGTGCGCGGGAGGGAAATAGTCGTTCAATGAATTTCCGTGACTGCTCATGCCCCCCTCCCCCATTTATGGGGGAGGGTCGGGGAGAGGGCGAGCCGGAGCGAAATTCATTCCCCTCTCCTGCCCCGTCGGGGCACCCTCCTCAATCGCCCTCGGGCAGGGCATTCCCGCCGGTGTTTTTTCGGAATATGATAAAATCATGACGGTTAAGGTAAGAATTGAGTTCCCGAGGTCCGTCATGAAATCCCATCCCATCGCTCCCCCTTCGAACGGCGTTTTCCAGGACCCGACCGGCCTTCCCGACATCCATCGGTCGTCGGCGCCGGGAGCGCCGGCCATCGACCGGGTCGGCATCAACCGGTTCCGCGTGCCGGTCGTTTTCCGCCACCGGGACGGGACCCTCATGAACCACGACGCGGAAGCCGCCATGTTCGTGACCTGTCCCGCGGGGGAGACGGGCATCAACATGAGCCGCCTCTGCCAGATGGTCTTGGAGGAGATGGCGAAGGGTCCGGTCGACGTGGCCCGCGTGCGGACGCTCCTGGGCCGTTTTCGGAAGGAAATGCGCAACGGTCCCCAAGAACCCCTTTTCCCGGCGGCGTATTTCGACCTCTCGTTTTCCTACCCCATCCGCCAGAAGGCGTTGAAGTCCGGTTTCGAGGGGTGGCAGTATTACGCCGTCCGCCTCTCCGTCCGGGAAAACGCCGAGGGTCTTGATCGCGCCTATTTCACCTTGAATTACGAATATTCCTCCGCCTGCCCCTGCAGCCTGGCCNNCGCGCGGCGATCCCCACCGAGACCCAATCGTTCGCCAAGCGCGTGGACGAGCAGGCGTTCGCCGTCCTGAACGGATCCCACCCCGTCTTCGTCGAGCACGTGGCCCGCCGGCTCCACGCGGCGCTGAACGCCGACGCCCGCGTCCTCGATTGGCTGGCCGAGATCGAGCACTGGGAGTCCCTCCACAGCCACAACGCCGTCGCGCGCATCGCCAAGGGCCTGCCCGGGGGGCTCTCCTAACTGATTTTTTTGAAACCGTTCTCATGGTCAGTTGCGAAATGAACGGGATTTTCC